>CAZYXR010000013.1:31538-40954 GCA_964650845.1 uncultured Chitinophagaceae bacterium | reverse complement strand
GGCAATTCTATGTACAATCCGGTTGCTATCAATTTACGTTCTAGCGATTGTAGCACTACCGGCTCTTGCAGCCATGCACGAATATCCATTCCGGCAGCGCCAAGAGTTTCATAAGCCGGCAATGTGTGATGTGATTTATTGATAATTTTTACTGTTGTCATAACTTCGTTATATCTTTTGTGAAACAAGATTTCGCTTTTCAAAAACATAAACAACGGCTGCAAAAACCATCATTAACACTACTGCAAGCAGATTGTTATTTATACCAGTTTGCTGTATCATTAACTGTGTAAAATAAAGTAGCACACCAAACACAATGTAACCAAGCACCTTAAAAACATTGTAGGGAACAGGAAAGTACTTTTGCCCAAGTATGTATGAAACGGCAGCCATAAATACATAGCAAGCAAGTGTGGCATAAGCCGCGCCAACATAACCGAACTGCGGTACTAAAACAAACAACAATATAATGGTAAGCACTGCGCCAACTATAGAAAGATACGCGCCCGACATGGTGCGGTCGGTAAGTTTATACCACACTGAAAGATTGGTGTAAATGCCTAAAAACATATTGGCCAAAAGTAAGATGGGCACAACCACCAAGCCCTCTCTAAAATCCTTGCCGATAAATAGTTGAAAGTAATCTATAAACAAAATCACCAACAAAAAGATAAACACACAGAATATGGTGAAATACAATAACACATCAGCATAAATTTTTCGCGATTGCTCTTCTTTTTTTTGTGCAAAAAAGAACGGCTCGGCAGCATAGCGAAAGGCCTGAATAAAAAGTGTCATTACCACACTCAGTTTATAACACGCGCCATAAACACCCAACTGCGATAGATTGCTTTCTATGCTGCCCGGCAACAAATATTTCAGCGACATTCTATCTAACATTTCGTTCACTATTCCGGCAAAACCTATGAGCACCATAGGCAATGAATAACGCATCATTTTGCCAAACAATACTTTATCAAAGCCTTCTTTAATCAACACAAACTGTGGTGCAAGCAGCAATACTTTCACCACGCTTCCGGCAAGGTTGGCAATAAACACATAACCCACACCAATGGCAGGGTTATAGCACGAGGCAAAAAAACTACCATCGCCAGCCAAATATGCTTTGCGGCAAATGATTAGATAAAAAATATTCAAACCAAAACTCACAGCAATTTCTATCATTTTAATGGCAGCAAACTGCTTGGCTTTGTTCAATGCGCGTAAACGCGCAAATGGCAACGCGCCAAGGGCATCTAAAGCAAGAATGAAAGCAAATATTTGAAGATAAAATTCGCTACCCTCGTAGTGCATGACCGCAGCCAGCGGAGTAGCAAAAAGCATGAGCAACGCAAGGAATGAAAGTGAGGTAAGTGTAAGAAAACTCAGCGCAGTAGAATATACTTTGGTAGGATTCGCGCTATCTTGCTGAAATCGAAAAAAGCCGGTTTCTAAACCAAAAGCGAGCAACACTGTGATGAAGCCGCTATAAGAATACAACTCGGTGTTTACACCAAAGTCGCTGGTAGAAAAAACGCGGGTATAAAGATATGTGAGCAGAAAAAACAAAAACCTTCCGGCAATACTTGGAATGCCATAGATGAATGTTTGCGAAGCGAGTTTTTTTAACGGATTCAAATGCTAAAATCTGAACACAAACTTATTTAAAAAATAATGTGCGCAAGGGCTGTTTGTATAGTGTGAAACTTTAGCCCTGATTTTTATCAAATGAAGCTATCTAAGATTTCAACAGCTTCGATATTAGGATACAATTATCAAAAAACATTTACCACATTTGTAGTCATTCACTCACCAAGACACACAAAAACATGAAAAAGATTCTAAAAGGGCTTGCATGGTTTGCAGGCATTGCCATACTTGGCATCGCGGCATTTATTGTTTACATCAAAGTTGCTCTACCCAATGTAGGCGCAGCTCCCGACCTTAAAATTGAACTTACAAAAGAGCGTATTGAACGCGGCAATTATCTTGCCAACCATGTAATGCTTTGTATGGATTGCCACAGCACCCGCGACTGGACCAAATTTACCGGCCCGCCAATAGCAGGTACCGAAGGCATAGGCGGAGAAGTGTTTGACCGAAAGTTTGGCTTCCCTGGTTTTTTTATGTCGCGAAACATAACACCATTTGCCTTGAAAGACTGGACGGACGGTGAAATTTTTCGTGTATTAACTACTGGTGTAAATAAGCACGGCAAAGCACTTTTCCCTATTATGCCTTATAAGTATTATAGCAAGCTGGATGAGGAAGACATTAAAAGTGTGATTGCATACATACGCACATTGCCTGCAATTGAAAGCAGCACCAAACCATCGGTGCCGGATTTTCCGTTCAACATTATTTTAAACACTATTCCTGAAAAGGCGGCACTTGCGCCAATGCCTTCTAAAACAGATATTACCGCTTACGGAAAGTATATGGCAACCGCTTCGGGATGTGCCGAGTGCCATACCAAACAAGAAAAAGGAAAAGTGGTGGGCGAATTTTTTGCAGGTGGTTTTGAATTTAATTTAGGCAATGGCACTATGGTACGCTCGGCAAACATCACGCCACACGAAACAGGAATTGGAGATTGGACTCGCGCCCAATTCATTCAAAAATTTAAGCAGTATAAAGATTCAAGCTATACCAACCCAAGCGTTGATTTTGCAAAAAAAGAGTTTCAAACTGTGATGCCGTGGATGATGTATGCCGGCATGACCGAAGAAGATTTGGGTGCCATATTTGAGTATCTGAAAACTGTGCCTGCCGTAAACAGAAGCAACGAGAAGTTTACCACCGTGCTGCAATAGCAATTTTAGATTATTGCATTTTTTTGCATTGCCTGAGAATAGCATTGTAGAAATGCTTGTGTTACATATCGAAACAGCATTTGAGTAAAGAGTGTAGATTCGCCACTCAATTTTTACAAATGAAGATAGCTTTGATTGGATACGGCAAAATGGGTAGAACCATTGAGCAAGTAATAAATGAACAACACAATAACCAAGATGAAATTGTGTTGAAAATTGGTGAAAACAACCTAAACGATTTTACTGTTGAAAATTTACGTAAAGCCGATGTGGCAATAGAGTTTACACAACCCGAGGCGGCAATTGCCAATATCTACAAATGTTTTGAAGCCGGAGTACCGGTGGTGGTGGGCACCACTGCTTGGTTGAATAAATTAGCAGAGGTAAGCGAGGTGTGTAAAGCAAAAAATGGCACGCTTTTTTATGCACCTAATTTTTCGATAGGTGTAAATATTTTCTTTGAGGTAAACAGGCAGCTTGCAGCATTGATGAACCGCCAACCACAATACGAAGTAAGCATGGAGGAAATTCACCATACCGAAAAAAAAGATGCGCCCAGCGGCACGGCAATAAAAGCTGCCGAAGTAATGCTGAGTGAATTGAAAAGATACCATTCGTGGCAATTGGACGTTGCGGAGAATGCAACAAGTTTTCCGATTGTAGCCAAACGTGAACCGGAAGTACCCGGCACACACACCGTTACTTACAAATGTGGTGTAGATGAATTGGTGTTCACACATCAGGCGCATTCGCGCAAGGGTTTTGCCGAGGGCGCAGTTGCTGCAGCGCGTTGGGTGATTGGCAAAAAAGGTGTTTTTCAAATGAAGGATATGCTGGCATTGTAAAAGGCAAATTCCTCATTTATACTTGACTTTTGCGTGTTACGTTATCCAATTTTGTTGCCATAAACTTGCAGCAGTGAAGTAGAAAATCAGATACTCTAAAATCAACTTTGAATTACCCGTTCAACTTATCTAAAGTTTCTTTTATAGCAACGAAATTAGGTAGGTCGCCAGGGGTTGGTGTTACTTCGGCATATTGCACCACTCCTTCTTTATCTAAAACAAAAGCGGCACGTTTTGAAACACCTTTCATGCCAAAAGCAAATGGGTCTATAACCAAATCGTAAGCGGCAATTGTTTCTTTATTAAAATCGGAAAGCAAATCGAAGTTGAAGTTTTGTTGCTTTTTAAACTCGCCTAATGAAAAAAGTGAATCTACCGAAATGCCCAACACAACTGCGTTGAGTTTGGAGTAAACTTCCATGTTGTCGCGGGCGGTGCAAAGCTGTGTAGTACAAACGCCTGTAAATGCCAAAGGGAAGAAATGAAGAATTACATTTTTTCCTTTAAAACTGTTTAGTTCTACTTCTTGTTTTTCGGTATTAAACAATTTGAAGTTTGGAGCGGTTTGACCTGTTGTAACTGACATATCGTTATTGATTTTGTATTGATAAATTGTGGTATAAAATAACTATTCGGCCGGCATTTCGGCAAATTGCAATTGTTGTGCATTGGCAATTAAGCGGAATGTTCTTTTGCTATTATCTCTTTGATGAAAAACAATATCTGCACTGCTTTCTTCGAACCAATTGAATACAACAGTTTTATCGTTTAACTCATTGCTGATTATTTCGGTGCTTAGTTGCCCTTCTTTGAAGTTATAGGCTTTTACTTTGATGTTTACTTTCCACGGTTCTACACCTGTAAGGCGTTTGGCTTCGATGTTTACTTTTACTTTGCCGCTTGGCGATACTTTTTCGATACTTGCTTGTGTAGGGTAGTTGCATGAATAAACAAAGAGCAGGCAACAAAGTTTAAGTATTGAAAGTATGTATCGTTTCATGGTAAAAATTTTAGCCGTTTACTTTTTTGTAATCTTCTAAAAACTTGGCCAAGCCAATATCGGTAAGTGGGTGATTGAAGAGTGTAAGGATAGACGAAAGTGGGCAGGTGGCGATATCGGCACCTACTTCGGCACAGCGTACAATATGTAAACTGTTGCGAATGGAGGCTGCAAGAATTTCGGTTTCGTAGCCGTAGTTATCGTAGATAAGGCGGATTTGTTCGATGAGGTTTACGCCATCCCAGTTGCCATCGTCTATTCGGCCAATGAAGGGCGAAACCATTGTGGCACCTGCTTTGGCGGCAAGCAATGCTTGGGCGGCCGAAAACACGAGTGTGCAGTTTGTTTTGATGCCGTTTTCGGTAAACCATTTGATGGCTTTGATGCCGTCTTTAATCATGGGGACTTTTACTACGATGTTTGGATGCAGGGCTGCTAATTTTTTGCCTTCTTCTACCATGTTTTTAAAATCGGTAGAAATAACTTCTGCGCTAACGGGACCGTTTACGAGGTTGCAGATGGTAATGTAGTGGGCATTTACGGCTGCTTCGCCTTTAATGCCTTCTTTTGCCATTAGCGATGGGTTGGTGGTTACGCCATCTAAAACTCCAAGTTCGTTTGCTTCGCGAATTTGGTCGAGGTTGGCTGTGTCTATAAAAAATTTCATGCTAAATAATTTGAAGATGATATGATTTGGAAATTTGAAGATGTATAAATGACAAAATCACTGTTTTTATATCTGAATCAGAAATAAAAAAAGGGCAAGTTACTCATATCGCACCGCTACAACCGCCTACCTTTGCTTGGTTTCCCATCTGGAGGGTTCGGCAGGAGCTGATCGTATAAGACTTGCCCGCTGCAAAAATAATAGGGCGAATCAGAATAACAACTAATATTTTGAATTGTTGGTAAGTGATGGGGTGTTTGTTTTTGATAGAAGTATGTAACGCAAGAAAACAACCTACATATACGAGTATTTATTTGGCTTGTATCAATACTGTTTTTATTAATACTGCTGTTTGTGATGAAATTAAACAGACTCTTGTAAGTATTAATCTTTTACACAACGGATTGAGAAACCGTTTTTTATACTTTTTCTTAAAATTGGATAAGCCAAATAATTGTAGAGAGTGTTAATATCTGTTTGATATGCAAATGAGCCATCGGGGGTGCTGCTCCACCAGTGCCCTTGAGAGCCAAGATACATAAAACTTCCACCAGTATCGGTTCGTACACCTCCTGGAAGTGCAGTAAAATTGCTTGAGTTATCGGCTCCTGAATTGGTATCCCAATGGGTGGTTCCTGATTCTTTTAAATGACCTGCTGCAACATTTGAGCCACCGACAGCGTTGATTAGTTCTTCCCATTCTGTTTTGCTTGGCACATGCCATCCTGCGGGGCATACTTTTCTGGAATCGTTTACTGTGTACCAGTTGTATAATTTTCCATAGATTGGTTCGTATTTGGCACTATCATTGTACCAGCACCATGCACCGCTTGTAGTGTTTGCCCATACTGTTTTATCGCTAATGTTTGCAATTGGACTTCCATCAGCGTATTTGGAGGTTTTGAGATTTTCTTTTAGCCAACATTGGTTGCCGATGGTAAGTGTGGGATATGTATTGCCATCAATATCGGTAACAGATGTAGTAGTGCCGCAGCCGGTAGAAATGGGCGGAACCGGGTTTACTTTTATGTAGGCTGTTTTTGTTTTAGTGTTGCTTTTACCTGTTTGTTGATTAATGGCAATTAGGGTTACATTGAATTGACCGGGGTAATTGTAGGTAACTGAGGGAGGGTTTTGTTGGAAAGAAAAATTTGGCAAACTGGAGTCTTGAGGAGCGAAACTCCATTGATAAGTGGTTGCATTTGCAGAGAGGTTCGTAAATTGTACAGATTGCCCTGCGGTTATTACGGTATTGGATGCTGTAAAATCGGCAATTGGATCGTCTTCTTCTTGGGTAGTATCGGGTTGGCAAGAGAATAGGGTTTTTTCGTATCCGAAAATATTGGGATAAGAAACTTCGGTAAAGGTTATTCCGAAAATTTTTAACTGCGCTTCAATTCCTGCGTTTACTCCTGCTTTAAGTTTGCATTGTGAGGGTGGTGTGCTTGCTTCTAATTTCATATATCCCTGAGCAATAATACTGGCTGTAGCACCGCGCATACCATAGAAACTGAAATCAATTCCTGGTTCGACATATCCTTTTATTGATGCTGATGCTGTGAGACCAGAGAAGTTGTATGAGTTGTTCATTGTTCGATCGAAGCCATTAGTCCATGTGTTGTTTTGGTATTCTATATATGCGGAGATGTTACTTGTATTGGTGTAGGTTAGAGTAACCGATACATTAACTGAGCCATCAACCCCTAAATTGACACGGAGGTAGGGAACAATGACAATTGGTGTGGCGGGAATCATGAATGGGGTTAATGGCTTTGAAAAAATGGTTAATTCTTTATTGACAGAGGCGATGTTTCCACCAACGGTTAAGGTGCTTTGAATATTGGATTCAATACTAGCTTCAATTTTGGCGTAATTGAAGACGAATGTTTTGATGTTTATTTGAGTTAGGATTGAAGGAGTAAATGAAACGTTGCCGTTGAGAGTGATTTGGTCGTGTTTTGTATTGTTGTTGCCATCGGCATCGTAAACTACGGTGTTGGGGAAGTCGATGGAGAATTGGAGGTCTTCTTTTTTGCCGCTGGCGGTGTCGTTTATTGCAAACGATTTTAAATAGTTTACTTGGAGATCTTCGAATGCTTGAGTTAGAGTGGCATCTTCGGTAGAGAAGGTATATTGGTTGCCGCTTTTATGAACGGCTAATATTTTTCGCAGATAACCATGTGGGGCATTAGGGGTAATACCTGAGATGATGATATTGCCTTGTTTAAGGTCGCGGAGTTGGGTTGTGTTTCCGTTAAAAACAAGTGTTGTGGTATCGAGCTGAAGTAGTGTTTGACTTGTAGGTTCGTCAATTAGAATTGTATTGGGGGCGAGTTTATAATCTGATGGGTCGTCTATGTCTTGTTTTTCTTTTTTGCAGGCTGCCAATGTTATGATTATAACTATAAATAGTGTCCATTTTATCATGTCGTGTTGTTTGTGTTTGTGGGGTAATTTATTCATTGTGGGGGTATTATATATTGGAACAAGCCGTCAATTTGTTGTTTGACGGCTTGTTTTGGTAATGATTGCTAATGTGTTTACATGGGTGTGATATTGGCTGGTTAGTTAAATTACTTCGAAGGCAAAGATTGATTTTTCTTTTATGGCTTTGTTGATGAAGAAGTATAGACCTTTAGGCAATGGTGTAAGTGGGGATATCAGGTAATTGTTGCCGTTGATACGTTTGAATTTGAGTGGAATGGCGGTGATTGGGGTTTGGTCTTTTTTGGCACTGGGGCTGTAGTCGCGTGTTTGTTTTTCTTCGTTAACGATACAAGGAACTAATTCTACAACGGTATAAGGGTCGGCTGCATTTGCAAGGCGTACAACGAAGGTGTTTTTATCATCGGCAGTAAGTTTTATGGATGATGTTTTGCCGGCAATGGAGATGGAGCTATTTAGATTAAGGAAGCCGAATGCGCCTTCGGATTTAGCGTTTATGGCGCGTTCTAAATCTACCAATGAGTTATCGGTTGTATTTAGATGATATACGAGGTTATCGAAGTCTGGTTCGGGATAGATGGTTGCGGCTTGAGTGTTTGCTTTTACTGCCGGTTGAGTGGTGGTGGTATTTGGTGTTGCTGTTTGTGATGCCGGATTGGTGTTGGCATCAATGCCGAAGTCGTAGCCTTGTTTTGTTTTTTCGATGGTTATGGCAAATTCTCCGAGTGGGATTTCGCCAGCGAATTTTATTAGGTATAGACCTTCACCGATTTTTTTAGCAGTAGTAGATACTTGGGTTGAATTGGTTTCGGCATGACCGAGACCTTGTGATTTTACCATGTATTCGCGTTGGTTGTTGTTGTTTTTTTTGTTGATTGTAAGTGGTACTAATGAGTAGAGGGTGGAGGGTTCTGTTCTTGCATCATCGAAGTGGATAATAAATTGGAGGTTTTGTGTGTTGGAGTATCGGGTATTGGATGCTGAGCCTGAGACTACGATGTATGCGCCTGCACCGAATAGGCCTTTGGCTTTCATTTCGATGCGGTAGTTTGCTTTTGACATTGGGATGAGTGTATTTGTTGGTTCATCGTAGTAGTATGGTACGTTGTCGAAGTCTGGAATGGGGTAGTTTGGCGTTTGTGCTTGGGTGAGAAGTGTTAGGTTGATGAAGAAGAGTAGAAATAGCTTTTTTTTCATTTTGATGTTGATTGTGAGATTGATAATTTGTTGTATGCGATAGTTATGAATTTGCTTTGATTTTGCCGCTTCCGCCACAGGTATTGCAGGTGGTACCGTTTACTTTCCCAGAACCGTTGCATGAGGGACAGGTTTGAATTTTGGGATTTTCGGGGCCTTTTTCGGGACTCCAGTTTGTGAGGATGATGGTTGTGTTGTTTTTCATTGGATGGTTGCTTTTTTTGTGTTGCCTACTTTGTTTGTGTATCCGCTGTTGGGCGTGGGTGGTGGGGTGTGTTTTGCATAGTGGTTGTAGTTTTAGCCGGAGGCGGGTGCGAACTTGGGTTGATTGGTGATAGCTTGCTTGATTTATGTGAATTTGGTATTTAGTTTCCTGTAATTGGTTGTTTTGGTGGGTTATATGGTTGCGGTGGGTGGTTGCGGTTTTGTTCTATGCTGAGTGCTTTAAG
>CAZYXR010000013.1:31170-31528 GCA_964650845.1 uncultured Chitinophagaceae bacterium | reverse complement strand
CCGGTGGAGAGGAGTGCTGTGTTGGTGTCGTCTTTTTTGCAGATGGCGTGGAGGTGTAGTGTGTTGATGATGGTGGATTGGTGGATACGGAGGAAGCCGTGTGGTGTGAGTTGTGTTTCGAAGTGGGTGATGGGGTGCGCGGCTACGAGGTGGTGGTTGCCTTGTATGTGGAGTTGGGTGCTGGAGTTGTGGGAGGTGAGGTAGATGATTTGGTGGAGGGGTATGCGGTAGTGGGCTTCGATAGTGGAGATGACTATGAAGGGTGTGTGTTGGGTGGATGTGTGTGGATGGTATGTCATGCTGATGTTTTTGCTTTACGATTGTGCGTTTGTTTGTTGGGTGTTTGTTTGTTGGGTAT
>CAZYXR010000013.1:9210-31112 GCA_964650845.1 uncultured Chitinophagaceae bacterium | reverse complement strand
AGCTGGGGAGGGTTGTGGGAGGGCTTGGCTTGGGGGTTGTGGGCGTTGGTAGTGAAGCGGTTGATGATGTATCACCAAGCGCTTTTTTAGAGTTAAAGTGCGCGTGATTTGGCGTGGCATTTGTAGCCATTGCTTTCAGCGCTTTCGATGGCATCGTCAATATCATCTTTGTCGTATTCTTTGTCGCAGACTTCAAATTTGTGGTATTCGTCTCCATCTTTTTGGGAACATACAACGCATTTGGCACAGCCGGAAGTTGTGCTGAGGATGGCAGCGGAGGCTGCGAGGATTAGTAGTGTTTTTTTCATGTGTGTGAAATTTGTTTTTGTGCCTACTCTATTTGAATATCCGCTTTTCGGCATTGGCGGTGGGGTGTGTTTATAGTGGAGGGAGTTGTATGTTGATTTCGAGGATTTTGCCTCGTGTGATTTTGAGGATTTGTGTGAGGGGTTGGTGGGTGGGGTGTGAGGTGGTGAAGTGGTAGGTGCCGGCAGTGAATTTGAGTATTTCGGCAGTGCCTGTGATGTTGGAGGTGGCGGTGCGGTTGAGTTCGTGGAGTAGTAGTGTGGCGTTTTGGATTGGGGAGTCGGAGCCGGAGGTGGTGATGGTGGCGCGGATGCCTGTGTGGCGGGTTCCGGTGTTGATGATTTGGCGTACGTTGTTGTAGATGTTTACGAAGGCAGGTTCGGTGTCGGTGAAGTTGCCGAAGATGAGGTCATCGGTGATTTTGAGTATATCGGTGGCGTTTTTAATGTATTGAGCTATGGCTTTAGTGGCGGTTTCGCGGTTGCTGGAGGCTACTTCGGGTGTGCCGATGAGGTTTTGGAAGAGGTCTATTTGGCTTTGGATGGTGGTGAGTGTGGTTGGAGTGAAGCCGTAGGGTGTGAGTGCGGAGAGGTTGTTGTTGAGGGTGTCGTGAATGTTTTGTGCGGTGGATGTGAGGTCGTTTTCGGTGAGGCGTTCGAGGTTGTATTCTGTGGTGTCGAATATTTGGGCGAGGTCGTTGTTTTTGGTGGTAACGGCCCATGCGTGTGCGAGGCGTGCTTTGGGGAGTATCATTTCGATTAGTTTTTCGGCTTCTTCTTTTTTATCGGCTGTGATGCCTGTGGTGGGTATTATTTGAAGCTGGATTGCTTGTTTGAGGTTGGTGTGGATGTCGGTGAATTGGGTAATTTGTGTGGTGAGTGGTGGGAAGGTGTTGGTGATGGTCATGTTTTCGGTAAAGAAGAGCTTTACTGCGTCTAACATGTTTACTTGTGCGTTTTGATAGTTGTTCATTGTGTGTTTATTTATTGGTTGTGATTACTTCAATTGGCATTGCGGTGTTTTTAATTGGGGTTGCGGTGCTTTTAATTGGGGTTGTGGTGCTTTCAATTGGTATTGTGGTTACTTCAATTGGCATTGCGGTGCTTTCAATCGGCATTGTGGTGCTTTTAATTGGCATTGTGGTGCTTTTAATTGGCATTGTGGTGCTTTTATCTGCCATTGCGGTGCTTTTAATTGGCATTGCTGACTGTTTGACAGTTAAAATTTTGATTGCATGCATGGTTGCTTGTGTGTGGATGCAGGGGCAAGTATATGGATGGGGTGTTGGTTGGCAAAGGGACAGAATGTGGTGGTTTTTACATTTTGGCGGAGTGGGATGTGGAGGATGGCATCGCTAAGATGATGGATGGGTGGTAGTTTTGTGGGTATTTGTTTTTTACAGTTTCGGGTGGATGATGGTGGGTGATGTGTGGTGGTGGGTTGGGGGCGATGTTGTGGCTAAAGGGGTAAGGAGCGGCATCTTAATATTAAAAACCAATGAGCTATATTGTGTAATTGAAAATATGACACAAAGGGTTATTTTTACTTTGAACACAAAGCTGACTGTGGGATATGCATTTACAAAAATTGGTTAGTGCGCTTGGGGCTATGGACAGGGCTACCGAGAGGCGATTTGGGGAGTATATGGCTTCGGTATATTTTCATCATACTGCTTATGCGGTTGAATTGTGGGGGTATATGCGGGAGGTTTATCCAAACTTTACGGAGGCTAAGGTTAATGTGGCATTGATAGCCAAGAAGCGGTTGAAGTTGAAGACGCAGCAGATACAGGCGCGGGCGGGTTCGGAGTTGCTTGGGTGTTTTGAAGATTTTGTGGCTTTGCAGCAGTGGGAGCAAAACGGGCGTGGAGTGCTGTTGCATAAGGTGCTTGGCTTGAAAAATATGGGATTGGCTGAGCGGGCGAGCGAATGGTATGCGATAGCGATGGATGGTGTGGTGCGTGATGCGAACCAGCATATTGATGTGATGGAGAGTAAGCATTTGCTGGAGGAGGTGCGGCTGAATGGTTTTGATGCAAAACTGAGGCGTTCGCAACAGAATGATATTGCGCCTGTGGTGGATACATTGGATGTGTATTATGCTTTGAAGAAGTTGCGGTATCAGTGTGAGGCTATTAGCCGCAATAAGATTTTTGGCACTGCGTTGCCGTGGTTTAATGAGGGGGATGTGCTGGAGGTGTTGAGGCCATATTGCGGGGTGGAGTATCCATACATTTTTTTGTTTGTGGAGGTGTATAAAATGCTGTTGGAAACAGATTATGAAGTATATGAAGAGCATTACAAAAAGATGAAGGATTTTGTAGTGGAGCATGGTGATGAGCGGCTGCGACAAACGGTGGTGGAAGTGTGTGATTTTGCAGTGAACCTTAGTATACAGTGGAGTAACAGAGGTGTAGAGGCGGCAGCGGCAGAGTACCTGTGGTGGATGGAATGGAAGATGCGGAATGATTTTTTTGTTGCTAACGGAAGGCTGTTGCCGATAACGTATAGAAATGTGGTATCGAATGCTATAGTTTGCAAGAAGCCGGTGGCATGGTTAGAGGATTTTATAAAGACATATACGCCTTGTTTGCCAAAAGAATTGCGAAGTTATAATGAGGGTTTTGCGATTGGTTTGTTGCAATACCAGAAGGGAGATTATAAGCGGGCGATACAGAGTTTGCAAACGGCACAGGCAAAGGAGGATGTGCTGTATAATGGGGTGATAAGGCGGTGGCAGTATGTGTGTTTATATGAGTATGCTCCAGATGATAAGGATGAGCAGTTGAAGTTTTTGGAAGCGTTTTCGAAGTTTGTTTTGCGCAACAAGGGTGAACTTGGCAAGTACGATCATGTGTTTAGGTTGTTTATAAAATATGCCAAGGGTGTGGTGGGTAGTGTAGATGGCGATTCGCATAAAAAGTTGCTGGAGGAGTTATGTGGCGAGGAGTTTTTTGCGGGTAAGCATTGGCTGGTGGAGCGGCTTAAATTGCTGCAAGAAAAAGCCTGCACAAAGTTTGTGCAGGCGTAGTTGTGATGGGACGCAGCAGGTTGCCGATTGTGGTTGTAAAAGATGAGGTTGTTAGAGGTTGAACCAGAAGGTGTGTGTGGTTCTGTGGCACAGCACTTCGGCATAGTACTGGCCTGTGGGCAGGCCTGCTACACTGAGCGAGCAAGAGTAGCCTTCGCAGGTGGTGTAGGCTACCATGTTTAGAGATGGATAGCTGATGATTTTTATCCATTTTAGTTCGCCATCGCTTTGGTTGCTGGATGCGAGCAGTACTTGCCCTTCGAGCGAGCAATCGACAATTTTCTTTTCTGCATTTGTTTTTTCGGGTGCAGCAAAAGTGCCCTGGATGGGCGCGAGTAAACTGATGCCGAGTAGGCATGCTAAGGCTAATGTTTTCATAACATTATTGTTTAAATGGTGATTGAATGATGGTTGCGCTTGCGGTGGTACCGAGCCGTGTTGCGAGCCATGTGGGTGCGAATGAGTTTTTTGCAGGGTTGGTATTGTAGCGAAATGAGGGAGTGGCAGGGGTAAATGAGGGAGTGTGAATGGCGTAATGCGGAGGGGTATGAGATGGAGGTGGGTTTGTGGTGCTTGGGGAAAACAAAAACGGGCATGAACTAAAGTTCATGCCCGCTGTGATGTAATGTGGTAAATGATGGTTGCTAAAGGCTAATGTTCGAGCCAGTGGAGGAAGTCGTGGCTTTTTTCGCGGCTTACATCTAACTCGGTGTTGGGGTCTAATTTGATGTGGACGGTCATTTTGCCGGTGTAGTGTTTTTTATAGCTGGCTACTTGGTTTTTGTGTAATAGTATTTGGCGGTTTGCGCGGATGAATTGGGTGGGGTTTACGATTTCTTCGAGTTCATCTAAGGTGTGGTAGTCGGTTACTAATTTTTGATTGGAGTTGGTAACAAGGTATATGATTGATTCTTTTACGAAGTAGGCTACATCGTGTGCTGGTATGGGTGCCATGCCGCCTTTATCGTGTACAAGGAAGCGTTCGTTGTATTGTTTTTCGGGGTTGCGGATGCTTTGGAGAAAGCGGTGGAGTTGTTCGTTGAGAATATTGGTGCTTGCGTGTAGCCTTTGTAGTTTTTCGAAGGCATTTTGCAGTGCTTCTAATTCTATTGGTTTAAGTAGATAGTCTATACTGTTTACTTTAAATGCGTGTATGGCGTATTTATCGTAGGCGGTTGTAAAAATGATGGGAGCTGTGATTTCTACTTCTTTAAAGATATCGAAGCTGATGCCATCGGCTAATTGAATATCCATGAATAAGAGGTCGGGTTGTGGATGTGTTTTGAACCAATCTACACTTGCGGCCACGGTATCTAACTCGTTGATGACTTCGGCATCGGGTTTTATTTGCTTGATGAGTTTGCGGAGACTTTTAACGTTGAGTGGCTCGTCTTCAACTACAACAATGTTCATGATAGCAATGGTATTTTAACTGTGAATGTATGAGGTGTTTCGATGATTTCGATGGGTGCTTGTGTGATGTGGCTATAGAGTGTGCGCAGGTGGTTGAGGCCTTTTTGGTGGGAGTGTGATATGATGTTTTTGCGTTGTAGGTTGTTTTGCACGAGCAGGTAATCGCCTTGGGTGGTTATGGATATGTTGAGGGGTTGGCGGGCGCTGGTGATGTTGTGTTTAATGGCGTTTTCGATAAGCACTTGGAGTGTAACGGGGGTGAGCATTTTTTCTTTGTTGTGGGGTTCTATTTGAATGGTGATGTTGAGGCCTTTTTGGAAGCGTGTGGTGAGGAGGTTTAGGTAGTTTTGGATGAAGGTTAATTCGCTTTGCAGGCTTACGGCATTTTTTTCGTTGTTTTCTAAAAGGTAGCGATAAACTTTGGAGAGTTGCTGCAAAAATGCAGATGCGAGTGGTGGGTTTTCATCAATCAAACTGTTTAGTGAAGATAGGGAGTTGAAGAGGAAATGTGGGTTGAGTTGGTTTTTGAGATTTTCGAATTGCACGATGGCTTTTTCTTTTTCGAGTTCGAGTGTTCTTATGGAGCTTTCTTTCCAGCGTTGTACAAAACGATAACCCATAATTGATAAGATATAGACGGAGCAGATAAGGATGTTTACCATTGCGGCAAGGCCTATTAGCTCTTCGGGAAAAGTATCTACATTAAAGTTTTTGAGGATGGCGTCTCCAATCAATAAAAACATAAGGTACCTGAATATGCCTACGGCAATTGCGCAAACAAATAGCTGGATGAAGAATCGTTTATAAACATTGGCTTCGAAAGGGAAGTATTGGTCGAGTATTTTATCGATAGCGCGAAACGTGGCTGCAATAAAGAGGAGTGCAATGGTGGTGAGGGTGGCGGTAACAAGGTGCCAACGCAAGCTTTCGTTTCTAAATACTAATGCGCCAATCATAGAGGCGAAAAGGTTTACGGCAAAGAGGGAGTAAAGCCCTACGATGGTTTCGCGATCGAGTTTTAGTTTTTTCCAATAATGCTGATGTTCGATGCTCATTGCGATTGTTGCTGGCAGAGTTTGGTATGTTTTAGAAGTATCAAATATCGTGAGTATTGGTTTTGTGTTCAAACAATTTCTCCGTCTTTCATTTCTATTATTCTATCGCTTGCTGCGGCAAACTCGGGGTCGTGTGTAACGGAGATGATGGTTTGCTTTTTATTTACCGAAAGACCTTTTAAAATATCGAATACTGTTTTGGTATTTACGGAGTCTAAATTGCCTGTGGGTTCATCGCCCATTATTATGGCAGGGTCGTTGATGAGTGCGCGGGCAATGGCAACGCGCTGGGCTTGCCCTCCGCTAAGTTTTGAAGATTGTTTTAGGGCGTGGTCGTGCATATCGAGCAGTTTAAGTTTTTCGTAGGCGCGATCTTGAATTTCGCTTTTTGAATAGATGCCGAGTTTTTCGGCCGGAATCATTACGTTTTTTAATGACGAAAATTCGGGCAACAAAAAGTGAAATTGAAACACGAAGCCGATGTGTTGGTTGCGGAATTTTGCAAGTTGCTCTTGCGATTGTCCTGTAAGTTTTTTGCCTTGTATGAAGATTTCGCCTGTGTAGTCGGTATCCATGGTTGAAAGCAAGTAAAGGAGTGTTGATTTGCCGCAACCACTTTTGCCTACGATGCTTAAAAATTCACCTTGGCGCACAGTAAAGTTTATTTGTTTCAGCACATGAAAGTCTTCGGGCTCGGTGAAATGTTTATTGAGGTTTTTTACCTGCAATATCACATCGCCTGCTGCCGCTTGCAGTGGTGTGTTGAGTGTTGTGGTTGCTTGTTTATTTATCATTACTGCCAATCTTTTTGAATTCAATAATCATGTACGCTTTTATAAAAATTTATCCTCTAAGAATGGCCACAGGGTCAATTTTGCCAGCTTTAATGCTTGGAAATAATCCTGCAAACAAGGTGGTAACAACGCCAAAAACTACAGCAAAAACATAGTGCTTGATGTGAAAGGTGATTGGAAATCGGGTGATGCTGATGAATTCATTTTCGGGAAATGGTAAGCTGTACACACCGTAGCTCATTGCAAAGCCAAGTATCATACCCAAAATGGCTCCTAACACGCCTATGGTTATTGATTGTGTAAGAAATATTTGACGAACATCGCTTGCACTAAAGCCTTGTGCTTTTAATATGGCAATGTCTTTCAATTTGTTTTGAATGGTCATGTTCATAATGTTGTAAATGCCAAAGCCTGCTACCATAAGCAAGGTGAAACTTACAACTACGGTCATGGTGTTTCTGATGTTTATACCTACCATAGCTGAAGCGTTGGTTTTTTCCCAGTCTTCGGAAATGTAGTGGTATTTGGCTGCGTATTCGGCAGCGGCAGTTTTTGAAAGTGTATTGTCTTTTAGTTTTATGTTGATGTCGGTAATGTATTGATTGTCTTTACCCATCAATTGCTGCACTTTGTTTAAACTTACGTAGCTGCGTACATTATCTAAGGTGCCTACACCAAACTGAAAAGTGCCTACTACCCGCAAGCGTAAGGATGTGCCTTTGGGTGTGGTAAGGCTGATGAGGTCGCCTACTTTTACATTTAGTTTTTTTGCAAGCCCATGCCCCATCAATATGCCGTTATCTACAGTAAGAAGGCTTTCAACTGCTCCTGTTTTCATTTTTTCGTTCAGCTTGGTAAGTTTAGTTTCTTCTAAAATGTTTACGCCTTGCAAAGAGCCGTTAATTTGCACAGGGCCATTGCTGTAAAAAACCTGTGTGGTAAGCTGGGGCGAAATAGCAAGTGTGCGGCTGTCGCTTTTTAAATCGGCAATAATGGCGTTGGGGTTTTTTAAGTTGGGTTGAATGTCTTTAGGCTTTGGATGATGAACCACTGCCAGTGTTTTTGTGGAATCGGAAATGTACTTTAAAAGTGTGTTGTTGTAATCGGTTTTTATGTCATTATAAATGCGCACATCGGGTGTGGAAGATAGCATGGAATCTTCGAGATATTCGTTGAAGCCTGTCATAAAGCTTATCATCAAAATATACATGCCTATGCCGAAGGTAACACCGAGCATTGCAATAAGTGTTTGCCGCTTTTTGGCGAGCAAATGTGTTTTCGCAATTTCAAAATTTACATTCATGTTTATTTAGTGTTGCGGATGTTCTTTTAAGTGTTGCTCTTTAATAGTTGTAGAACTTCTTTGGCTTGTTCAAAATGTCTTTGCTCGTGCGAAACAATAATATCAAAGGCTGTTTCCAGCTTATACACTATATTTTTGTTGGCCGGTGATGCAATAACAACTCCTTCTTCTATGAACTTTTTTGCTGAGTCAATTTCAGTTTCCAACTTGGCCTGATGTTGTTGAAATTGCGTGAGTACATTGCCATTAAGATTGCCTGAAGTAGGCTCCCAAATTGGAAATGTTTTCATTTTATCTTTTCGGTCGGGCTTTACTGCTTTCAATATAGTTTTACCTAATAGCGAAACAACAAAACCAATTTTTGACAGAAATGGAGGTTTGTAGCTACCACTTCTTAGGGCGTTTAATATTGGATAATAAGATTCGTTTACAACTATTAAATGCTGAATGTTTTGAGCGATGCTCCACGTATGTGCATTGGGCTTCCAGTTCAGTTGCTCTATGGTAAGCGAACCAAAACTTTCAAAAACCTGTTTAGTTACATCGTCTAATTGTGCTGACCAATTTTTCATAGTTCGTTTGTATTGATGTTTAGCTGATGCATCAAATTTTTTATGCTATCTCATTTATCTTCGGGCAATTCAATTTCCTCGTTTCCTTGCAGCCCTTTCAGCACTTCTACTTCTGCTAAGTTGCCTATGCCCAACTCCAACTGCACTTCATCGCCTCCCTTCACTTTTACTTTACCATCTGCAGCAATAAATTTGCGCTGCAATACCAATGCACGCTCCTTCTTTGCAACCACAATGTTGGCTTCTACCGATGTGCGCGTAAAGTTTACATTAAAACCTTTTTCAAAAACGGCATCTACCCTAAAACTTTGTTCGTTTTGGTTCATTGCCGGATAAACTTTTGTAACTACTGCTTTGTAGATTTTGTTTCCGGTTACATCAATTTTCACCAACACCTCCTGCCCTACTTTTACCTTTTCTATATCTTGCTGATCAACCGATAACTGCAATATTTTTTCTTCTTTATCGCCCAACAAAGCAACCAAATCGTTTCTACGCACCACTTCGCCTACTTCTTTGTAGGTTTCGTACACCATGCCGCTAATGATACTTTTTAGCGAGTAGTTGCCGGCATCGGTTGCGGCTGCCTGCAAAGTGCTTTGGGCATTTTGCGCTTCTACTGCAAGCTGGTCTTTGGTTTTGCGGTAGCGTTCGCGCGCATTTTGCAAATCGTTTTTCGATACATTATATGCCAGTTGCACTTTGTCGAACTCATTGCGATTAATAACACTTTGTTCAAACATATTTTTTGAGCGCACAAACGAAAGCGAGTCGTTTTGAAATTTCAACTGTGCCGAGTTAATAGCATTAGACAATTCTTGCAACGATGCCGAATTATCTTTGGCATTGCTCGATGCGAACTGATAAGCGGCATTTGCTGCACTGTATTTGGCTTGCTGCGCTTCGCTTTGAATGGCATATATTGCCTCTCCGGCTTTTACATCATCACCAGCTTTTTTGAATTGCTGTGTAATGTAGCCATCGCCTAACGCGTATAGTTTGTATTCGTTTTTTGAAATCACATATCCTGAAGCATACACGGCTTCAATAATTTCTTTGTGCTCGGGCTTTGTAACAGGTTTACTTTTGCAGGCAGAAAATAGCGTAACTGACACGGCAAAAGCCAGCGTTAATATTGTTTTCATCTTGTAAAAAAATAGATTAGTCATTTTTATCGGCAAAGCGAATGTAAAGTACCACTATACTTAACAATAACAAATTAGAGCCAATCGTAGGAAATGCGGTGCGAAGTGGACTTAAACCAAATTTTACAGATTTATGCATTGCAATTGCAATTGTTTTCTAACATTTGTATCAATAACTATTGTTTAAACATCATTTAAAAAAAAATCTACCATGAAAAAATTCACATTCACAGTTTTGGCAGGCGGTCTTTTATTTTTCACAGCATGCAACACAACACCAAAGGGCGAAGAAGCTCAAGTAACCGAAGAACAAACAGCAGCCGTTGCCTCCGGAACCGATTATAAAGTAAACACCGAAACAAGCGTGGTAAAATGGCTTGGAGCATCACCGGTAAAACAACACAACGGAACTTTTAAACTTTCGGAAGGCACATTGACGGTTACAAACAACAATGTTACGGCAGGTAGTTTTACAATTGATGTTGCTTCGCTTACAGACCTCGACTTGCAAGGCGAATTCAAAAACAAATTAGAAACACATTTAAAAAGTGCCGATTTTTTAGAGGTAGAAAAGTACCCAACTGCAAAGTTTGAAATTACCGCAGTAGAAGCAGCCGCAGAGGGCGAAAACACTCATAAGATAAGTGGTAATCTTACCATGAAAGATACTACAAAAAACATCACATTCCCAGCCAAGCTCAGCGTTTCGGAAACCGAGGTAAGCGCAACAGCAAACTTCAACATCGATCGCACCCAATGGAACATCCTATACGGCAACGATGCTTCGTTGGGCGATAAATTAATTAAGCCCGAGGTGAACATTACTGTTGAATTGAAAGCAGCTAAATAGTTTTTTGATTTTACTGCAATTGCAAACTTTTACAATTGCTTTACGCGGTTCGCAATCACAGCTCATTTATATGCCAAACAACAATGCCATTACAAGCGCAGCTTGCGTAGCGAAGTAATCTCAAACAACTTCATTGTAAAAAGCCGTTCAAATATTGAGCGGCTTTTTTATTTGTTTCATCACCTTTTTGGCAAAAGAAATTTTGAACAACACCATAAGAAAACTACATTTGAAAAACATCAACCCGATGGTAAATTTCCAGTATGGTTTTCGGCTGTTGCCGGACTTACAAATTGCAAAAGCGGCTGTATAAAAAATATACAGCCGCTTTCGTTTTACATTACCGCAGTTTAATCTTTTATTTTTTCTTAACGATTAAACTGCATTGCATCACTTTATATTTGAAGGGCTACATTCAATCACACATCACATCCGCATTTTATGACAAGAATTTTCCTCAGCCTTGCATTGATTTTTAGTGTTGCTATATCTTTTTCGCAGCGCAATTATGCCGCCAATGTTGAAATAGTGCGCGATAGTTTTGGAGTGCCACACATTTTTGGCAAAACCGACCCCGATGTGGCTTACGGCTTGGGCTGGGCAACTTGCGAGGATGATTTTAAAACCATGCAATGGGGCTTGCTTGCAGGCAAACACATGATGGCTCGATGGAAAGGAAAAGAAGGCGCAATAATAGATTTTGCCGTGCAGTTAATGCGCACCAATAAATTTATCGAAGAACACTATAACGATTTATCGCTCGATGTGCGCGAGTACATTGAAGCGTATGTAGAAGCAGTAAATAAATATGCAAAACTGCATCCCGAAGAAGTGTTAGTAAAAAAAGCATTTCCGGCCACCGGCAAAGATGTGGTAGCGGGCTATATGCTTTCGTATGCCTTATTGAGCGGTATTGACGGGCCATTGCGCAGAATTGTAGAAGGTGTAGAAAAACCTGCCGATATGCGCGCTGCGGGCAAAGGCTCCAATGCATTTGCCGCCAACTCTAAGTTTACAAAAGATGGAGCCGTTTACCTCGACATCAATTCGCATCAACCGCTGGAAGGCCCACTAAGCTGGTACGAAGCGCACTTGGTAAGCGAAGAAGGCTTAAATATTTTAGGTGGAACATTTCATGGTGGTGTTACCATTTTTCATGGTGTAAATGAATATCTTGGCTGGGCACACACCGTAAACGAATTAGATTTGGTAGATGTGTATCAATTGCAACTCGACCCAAAAAAGAAAAACCACTACATCGTAGATGGCCAGAGCATAAAGTTAGAAACGAGCAAGGCCAAAATGAATGTAAACCTGAGCAAAAAAGGAAAGTTCATTTTACCAGTATGGAAAAAAATATGGTATAGCATTTACGGCCCTACATTAGTTACCAAGCAAGGAGCATTTGCCATTCGCTTGGGAGCCACGCAAACATGCAAAACTATTGAACAATACTATCGCATGAATAAAGCCAAAAACTTCACACAATGGCGCGCTGCATTAGATACTCAGGCTGCTGCAATGATGACTTTTATTTATGGCGACAAATACGACACTATTTATTCGCTAAGCAATGGTTTGGTACCAAAACGCGCAACAGGCTACAATTGGCAAACCACGGTACCGGGCAATACTTCAAAAACTTTATGGAAAGAATATCACAACATAAAAGATTTGCCTCAGGTGTTGAACCCCGAATGCGGCTATGTATTCAACACCAACAACTCTGCTTTTTTTACCACTTGTAAAAACGAAAATCCTAAAGCAGAAAACTACGACCCTACAATGGGTTACAAAATGACAGAAACCAATCGCAGTCGAAGGTTTTATGAAATGATTGATGAGTATGAAAAAATTGATTGGAGCGATTTTTTGAAGATAAAATACGATAACAAGTTTGCTTCAAAAGTTACCATGCCATTGCGCAATCTCGACATTTCGGACTTTACAGAAATGAACGAAAAAGAGTTCCCTGATATTGCCGACTTGATAGTTGCTTTGAAAAAATGGAACAGAACTACCGAACCCGATGATACGCTCATGGGGCTATACCTAAAAAGCTTTTGGAATTTATACAACGAATTGGGTAATAGCGAAATCGAAAAAAAATGTATTGAAGATAGGCAGTTCCGCCATCAAACTTATGCTCGGCATCTAAGCAAAGGGCGCGATGAATTGCTTAAAGATTTTGGTAAAGTGTTTGTGCCGTATGGCAAATTATTTGTGCATCAACGCGGTGATATTGAACTGCCGGTTTCGGGCGGCCCCGACCAATGGCGCGCAAAGTATCCCGACCCATACAAAAACGGAAAGTTCAGAGTGGTGATTGGCGAATCATACATCTGCTTGGTAAAGTTTACAAAAGATGGACCAGAGATTCACACCATATCTCCTTACGGTGCATCAAACAAACCAGAATCGAAACACTACACCGACCAAATGTTACTTTACAACAACCAACAAACCAAGTTGATGCCCCTAAACAAAGACTATTGGTACAAACATGCCGAAGCTATTTACCACCCCCAATAATTGTACTCTGAACCAATGCGATAGCAGCAGAAACAGAAATTGAAATTGCTGCACTTTTTATTTCAGAAATTCTACCGAAAATTAATCGCTATCAATTTTCAACCACCACATTAAACGGATACATGCCGCTTGAGTGATTCTCTAAATAAGTTTGAATTTCGCGCCCCGCCAACATGGCTTCTTCTGCTTGAATTGCATTTGGTTTAAAATGCAGATTCACATTGATACAACGCACATAATTTCCTTCTGTACCGGGTTCTATTGTTACACCCTTTTCAATCTTTACATTTAGGAGATTGCTGCCACCAATCATAAAACATGCAGTTTCTATATCTTTTGGTGTAACAATACGTTGACGGGTAAGCACTGCATTTTTGTAAACCGAAACGCTTTCAATTGGTGAAAGCGAATTCCTGCCACCTGTTGAAGATGTCATTAAGTAAACACTATCGCGCATAAATGCACTGCCTTGATAGGAATTCAATTTCGTGCCAGGCCGAACTTGATTGGCCGATTCTGCATTGGTGTGCCAATACTGCACAAAAATATTTTCAGGAAAATTAAGTGCGTTTACTATTAAATAACTAAACGATTCATCGCCTGTTTTCTTAGCCATCTCTACACGTTGATCAATGGCAGAAATCAATTGATTTACTTGCTTTACCTGCGACTCAACCAGGTCTTTCCCCAATGCCGAAAAGGAGGCGCTTTCATCGCGCAATAACTGCAGCATATATTCGGTCATTTCAAGCGCATTACGTTTATCAAAACGACCGATGCCACTGTGGCGCAAAAGATAACTACCTGCTTCTGCCTGCGATGGATTGCTGATTGCGGTTTCAAAATACGGCACATCATTCTGCGAATGCACATCTATAATATCCAAAAACCTTCCTGGCGACTGTAATGCAATAATAGTATGCTTATCGTGTAAGCTATAAGTAAACTCCTCTTTCTTTCTGTTGATTACTGGAAAACAATTCAATGCACACACAACATCCGACAAAGAATATTTTTTGCTTTTTGCCGGAATATCAACACTTATCCAAAGTAGTTTCTTGGCTATTTTTTGAAATGCAGTTACCGGAAAAGCTTCCTCCGGATGGTCGGGCAACAATGCCTCACTCCCGCCCATCAAATCTTCGGGCAATATAACATTTACAAACTGCCGATTGTAAAACGACACCACATGCTCTTCATTTTGAGCAGTAATGTTGTAATGACCTTCCACCAATTTTTTGTGCAATGTTTTATTACTGCTGCGCTTATCTTCAAGCCCCACTTTTACATCCAGCACTCTGCCATTGCACATAAAAGTAGCAGATGCCAAATCGCGGTAAAATGTATTTGCTTCAGCAGGATTTCTGTGCTCAAAAAACAACGACAATTCACTTACATACTTCCAATCTTCGAGAGCCTCTACCCCAATCCAAATTCTGTTTACGAGCGAGTTATTGTTATCTGCAGTTGATGCAGTTTCTTTCGACAAAGCAGCTTTATAAGCAAACAGTTTATTACCCGAAGCCTGCATGCGCACCTCGGCAGCAACAAGCGAAAAACTTCCGGCAGGCGTAAAAAAAACATCCTCCATTTCATCTCTACCAAAACGGGTTTCAATCTTTCTTTGAAAATAGAAATGTTGCAACGTATTTGTAGAGCCATCTACATCAACCGGAGTGGCATGACACAAGGAATGCGCGGGTGCTGCACCTGTTAAAACATCCGGGGTGAGCAACTGAGTCAACTTCAACAACAATCGGCTTTCGGTAGAGTGAATTTCATGATACACTTTACTGATTTCGTGGGCTCCGGCACCAAGCAATAAACTAACTAATGGATCGAAAGAGTTTTCGATTGCCGCATCCGAAAATCCCCATGCTTTAGCAGCATAACCCAACATTTTCGTCTTAACTTCCTGCTCGTTCATCTATTATTTTTTCAGTTGTGAAAGGTGCTAATAGTTTTTAAAATCTCAAAATACCGAATCGGTAAAATACAATTCGACTAATGGTTATAAACGCAAAAAATGAGGATCTATCCCCTGCCACCACCTCCGCTCAAGCGTTGATTTTCTATACTTCTTCTGGCAGGTGCTGCATCTCTACCTCCAAAATTGTAGCTAACAGTTAAGTAACCAATGCGCGATTCGGGCTTCCAAAACCCATTGCTCACAAAGGTTGGCGCTACCGTTTCGCCTTTCCAAAAATTTGTGTTGGTTACATCGCGACAGCTAAGCGCAACAGTAAGATTATCGTTTAGGAAACTTCTTTTTAATGTAACATCTAATTGCCCCATTGGCTTTGAAGTGCTTTGCGCCCCCGGCCATCCAGAGTTTACATTTCCTTGCAATTGCAGTTGTAGTTTCCACGGCATTTTAAAATTGTGCGACATCCACAAATCGGCCACAAAAGCCGCTTTCTTGATTGCAGTATCTGTTACTTGCACATCAAAAAACAATTGTCGCGCTCCTACATTCAAACTCATACTCCACCATTTCACAGGTTGAAAATTGCCTCCAAATTCTAAGTTGAGTGTGCTGAATGTTCCTGCATTTATCCACTTTTGGCGCATTACGCTGTTACCATCCAAGTAGCTTATCTGTTCCATTAAACCAGAGGTGTGATTGAAACTAAAATTTGTGTACAGCGAGTTTTGTTTGAATTGAGTTGAATACTCGGCAGTTACAGTATTAGTGAATTGTGGGCGCAATAATGGGTTGCCTTCTTCGAGCGTGTATTGATCGTAGGGCGTAAAAAAATTGTTGAGTTGATAGAATGAAGGGCGGCCAATTCTTCTACCATAAGAAAACGAAAGTGTTTGTTGCTTTTTAAAATCGAACAAAAGTGTAGCGTTAGGAAAAAAGCTGATATAATTTTGGCTTACACCCGAAAGTTGCGAAGCAATGTAGGTATGCTCTGCACGACAACCAAGATTGAAGCTGAACAAGCCGAAACGGTTACCATAAGTAAAGTATGCGGCCGCGATATTTTCGTAATAACGAAAGAAAAAACTTGCAAGCGAATCTTTGTAAGTTACTGCATTTGCGGTGCGCCAAGTTTGGTTATCGTTGCGACTCAAGTTGGTTTCATTCTTCACTCCAACCGAAAGTGTTCCGGCATTATTAGCAAAGTTAATTTCGCCATCGGTGAGTGCCGTGATGTTATCAACCGTGGTAACTGAATTATTGCTCACACCTCCATCTGCACCAGCTACCGGAGTGCCCATTGCATTGTATAAAACATAATTACTTTCATTTACACCAGTACGTTGCAAACGTGTGTGCAACACATCTGCCGTCCACTTCAACTTTCCTGAATCTTGCTGATACTGATAGCTGAGGGCATTGGTAAATTCTACTTTTTTGCCAGCGTAGTTTGCCTGCGATTTCGAAACCGTTTGCAGCACTCCGGCATTATTACTAATGGAATTTTCAGTATTCCACGGGCCGCCACCAATACCATGATTAAATGTAGTGGTGAACGAAAGTGTATGCTCGGGCTTTACATACCAATCAACACCAGCTTTTAAATTATGCCCCGAACGTCTGTCGCGTCCTTTATTGATGTTGTGAATATTGTAGAAACTACTGCCGTCTACCACTTGTCGTTTTTCTTCCCACTTATTATTACTGCGATTATCATTAAAAGAATAGTTGCCAAAAACATTCAAATGCTTGTTGCGATAATTCACATTTAGCCCTCCATTAAACTTATTAAAAGGAGTTCCTACTCCGGCATTCACCTTGCCATTAAAACCAGCCTTGACACTCTTTTTGAGTTTAATATTGATGATTGCCGCAGAGCCTTCGGCATCGTATTTAGCACCAGGATTTGTAATTACTTCAACCTGTGCAATTGAACCAGCCGGAACTGAGCGCAAAAATGACTCAGGGTCGTTTTGCGCAGCCGGTGCCGGCTTTCCATCAATCAAAAAACGAACACCTTGCCTGCCTTTCACACTCACATCGCCAGTTTGCCCCACACTTACTGTTGGTGTATTTTGCAACACTTCCAGTGCAGTGCCGGTTTGGTTTATATCACTCTTTTCTACATCCAAAATCATTTTTCCTGCCTCTGTTTTTATGTAAGGCTTTTGCACTACTATCTCCGTCTCTTTCAGCACAGTTGCCGTAGGCGAAACATTTATGGCATTCAATTTCACTATTGCATTTTCTGCTACATCAAACTCTGTAGCCGCAGCCTGCTTATATCCCATCAACGAAATTTGTATTCTGTATCGCCCTTGTTTTACACCACTAAAAACAAATTTTCCTTGCTCATCGGTGATAGCATTGTAGGTTGATTGCTGATTTGCAACAGCGTTCAAAACAACATAAGCAAAAGCTACCGGTTGGTTGTTTATTGAATCTGCAACTGTTCCCTCTACGGTACTTTCGGGCTTTACGGCAGAAAAATTTTGTATTTGTGTAGAACTGTTTACCACTTCAAGTAATGGTAGTATGAATAAAAGTAAATTCATATTGTGAGTGTTTTATAATCAATAGTAACTTGAACTCTTTATTTGTAGAAAATAATGGTGGTAAAAAATCTAAAAATGGGAGCATTTGAGATGTGCTAAGATTATGAAATTTGCATACGTTTGCCGATACGAACAATTTAGATGAATTACCCATCAAAACATATTGCAGCGGCAGTAGCTGAGTTTAAAAAACTACCCGGCATTGGCGAAAAAACCGCCCTGCGCTTAGTGCTACATCTGTTGAAACAAGACACTACAAAAGTTGAGTTATTCAGCAGCATCATTGGCAATATGCGAGCAGGAATTCAATTTTGCAGTACTTGCCACAACGTGAGTGATGACGCTACTTGCAGCATTTGCAACAACACCATGCGCGACCATGGAATGGTGTGCGTGGTAGAAAGTTTACGCGAAGTAATTGCTATTGAAAACACAGGCGTTTATCAAGGAGTTTACCATGTTTTGGGAGGTTTAATTTCGCCCATTGACGGGGTTGGTCCCGATGAGTTAAACATAAGCACCTTAGTAAAAAGAATTGAGGCAGGAACGGTACGCGAAGTAATAATGGCTCTAAGCCCAACCATGGATGGCGACACCACAATTTTTTATGTTTCAAAAAAAATTCAACCTTTCAATATCAAGGTAACATCCATTGCCCGAGGTGTTTCTTTTGGCGGTGAATTAGAATACACCGATGAACTTACGCTTGCCCGCTCCATTGCCACACGTTTGCCTTACGAAAGTTATTTGGTGAAGTAGTTTTGCACTACTCGCTCTTTGCCTTGCGCGACATCATTTCAATCATATCCCACTCTTCTTTGGTTACACCCTCCAAAAAGTTGAATTCTCCCGCACCTTGAAGCCACTCGCCACCATCAATAGTTACCACCTCGCCATTAATGTATGAAGCATAATCAGAAACAAGATACGCTGCCAAATTGGCCAACTCTTGATGCTCGCCCGACCTTTTTAATGGCACTTCTTTTTCCATGCTAAATCGTTCGCGAAAAGGCTCAGGCACCAATCTATCCCACGCGCCTTTGGTTGGAAATGGGCCCGGTGCAATTGCATTCATTCTAATACCATATTTTGCCCACTCTACAGCAAGCGACTGTGTAAGTGCCAACACTCCTGCTTTTGCAGTTGCAGATGGAACAACAAAGGCACTTCCCGTCCAAGCATAAGTGGTTACAATGTTTAACACAGCACGGTTTGTTTGATTATTTTTTATCCAATGTTTGCCAAGTGCAAGGGTATTATTGATGCTGCCTTCCAACACTATGCCAATAACAGATTTAAACGCGTTGGCGCTTAACCTTTCGGTTGGCGACACAAAGTTACCCGCAGCATTATTTACCAAAGCATGTACTTCGCCAAAAGTTTCGTTGGCTTTTTGAATCATAGCTTCCACTTGAGCATAATCGCGCACATCGCAAGCTACGGCAAGCACCCTTCCGCCTGTTTCTGTTTCCAACTCTTTGGCCGTTTGTTCCAACACTTCTATTCTACGGCTTGTAATAACAGCGTTGGCTCCTAACTGCAAAAAATATCGCGTCATAGATTTACCAAGTCCTGTACCACCTCCTGTGATAATTATTGTTTTTCCTTTCAGCGCGTTATCGCGCAACATTGGTTCGTTATACATGTTTTTCTATTGATGATGATTGAATTACTGTTGATGCTTTTACTCTTTTTTTAATACTGCCCTGTGTTCAACAACACTAATGTACAGGCATTTTCAGTTTTAATACCGGCATTCTCTGCCAATCGTTTCAACTCTTCGTTTTCTGTGCCCGGGTTGAAAATAATGCGCAATGGTTTCAATGATAATATGCTATCGTAATATTGCTTTTGTAGCGTTGGGTTCAAATACATTGTTAGTGTGTGTACTCTTTCGCCAATAGGAAATTTTGTTTCGATGCGCACATCTTCAACTTGCCCTACCGCAGCCCCCACAGCGAGCACATCGTGCTGAAAGCTGCGCAACAAACGAACGGCTTTATTGCTATATCTATCCGGCTTTTCTGAGGCTCCCAACACAATAGTTTTTTTATTCATAAAACTCACATGCAATTTTTAAAAATAGTTCACGAAGTAATACATATTTCCGCTTTCGCCCACACAAGGTGGATAAATAGAATAGCAGAACAAATCTTCGTGATACACATTCGCACCGTTCATAGTGCAACCACCCGTGAAAGAAGTAACAAATATTACAACATCAACAGTAGCTTACAAGTTTGCCAAAGAGGAGGTATTGGAAAATGCCTACCACCGAGAATTGCGCAAAGACACTTTGTATTTAGCAATGGTTTTAGGCAACAATTATGGCAAAAAAGTACAGATGCAAACTGTTACAGAAGATGGAACAGTTGAACTACACGGGGTAATTCTTGCATTGACAGAAGAATTGATTTTACTCAAGGGCGGAGCCAAAATTCCGGTGTGCGCAGTGTTGGAGGTAAAAGTTTATTAGCCGTTCGTTTTCAATTTTAATTATTAGCTACAAATAAAAAGCCCGTTGATTCTAATCAACGGGCTTTTAAATATCTATACATGAAATTAGGCTTATCCTAACTCTTCACGTTTAATTTTTTCGTGATAAGCAGCGCGAATAACCTGATTTCTACGGGTAACGCTTTTCTTTGTAAAAACCTGACGGTCGCGCAATTCGCGCAAGATGCCTGCTTTTTCAAACTTCTTTTTGTACTTTTTGAGAGCGCGGTCAATACTTTCAGATTCGCGAGCGTCAACTATTAGCATATTCTTTTATTTGTTTTTGGAGGCGCGAATATAGTTATTCTGAACTAATACCAAAATATTTTTTGCGAAAGAGTTTTTCTCCATTTAAGCGAAAAGTTCTGTTAAAGTTGCTCTATGCAGCTTTTTGCACACCCTCTATGCGTTTGATAATTTTTTGCTCGGCAAGCTCCTTGCGTATGATATTGCTGATTTCTTTGGCTCGATTTACTACCATCCAGTGAGTTCCTCCTTTAATAATATGAGCCTCTTTGCTAATATATATATGCGGAAAAATGGTATCCTTAGTTCCATGAATTTGCACCAAGTTATCGGGCTCGTGCTCGTTTTGCCACGATATTGCCTGATGTGCCGCCCATTCATTGAATGCAATATCAATATCTTCAATCATTTCAGAAATCATTTGCTTGTCTTTGCGGGTTAAATCGCCCAATGCCCAACTCCACCAAAAATTTACTTTAGCTACAACCGTGCCCGGTATAAAACGGTGAAGCGGAAAACGCCTGAGAAGAGAAAACTTTAAGGGTCGTTCAGTTTTATTTCTAATGCTAGAAATTAAAATCGTTTTGGCCGGCTTGATGAGTTTAGAAAGCTCAATAGCAATAATGCCACCAAAACTCATGCCCACCAATACCGGAATTGTATCTTTCTTTATCTGAGGTAACAAACGCTTTGCATAAGATTGAATGCTTTCGCCTTGTTTATTTTCTACCCACTTTAAGTGTACTACTTCGCAATTTTCAGGAAAATGCAAGTTTTTGAAAATCCGAAAGTCTGCTCCAACACCGGGTATCAGATATATGGTTTTCTCCATTTTTCGTTTGCTTTCTGTATTCTTATCGAAGCTATCTATTCGTTTCACTGTTTCAAACATTTAATTAAAAAATATGACCGGTTTATTAACACTATGTTTGTTCAATCGTACATTCACAACATCATTTCACAAAATATGAGCACCAAGAAAAAAACCACATCGTTAAAGAAATTTGATTTTACGCCCCCTTCAAAACGCTTGGCGCAAAACTTTATTCGACCCTTCAAACTTTGGTTTGCTCCAGAGTTTTACGGTTTAGAAAAGTTAGATGTTTCAAAGCCGGCATTGTTTGTAAGCAACCACACAATTTTGGGAGTTTTAGACGGCTATCCATTTGGTGTTGAACTGTACTTAAAAAAAGGGATTTTTTTGCGCTCATTAGCAGATAACAATCATTACAAGATTCCTTTTTGGCGCGATTTTATCAGCCAGCGTTTAGGTGTAGTGCGTGCTAGCCGCGAAAATTGCGCTGCCATAATGATGCGTAAAGAAAACCTGCTAGTGTATCCTGGCGGCACCAAAGAGATATGCAAAAAAAAGGGTGAACAATATGTATTGAAATGGAGCGACCGAAGTGGTTTTGTGCGCATGGCAATGCAATATGGTTACGACATTATTCCCGTAGCAGCGGTGGGTGCCGAAGAAGCTTATACTATTACAAAAGATGCCAACGAAATTTTGCAGGAAACCAACTTGGGTAAATTTTTAAAATTTACTGGCTTGAGTGATAGTATTTTTAAAGGGGGCGACTTGTTGCCTCCGCTGATAAAAGGTTTAGGACCCACCATTATTCCCAAACCGGTAAAATTGTACTTCAGCTTTGGCAAAAGAATTTCTACTAAAAAATTC
>CAZYXR010000013.1:6611-9200 GCA_964650845.1 uncultured Chitinophagaceae bacterium | reverse complement strand
CAAAACCAAATTTGATGACCCCGAAACACAGTTAATGATGAAAAACAAGGTAGAAACAGCTTTGCAAAAGCAGTTTGAAGCATTGTTTCGCTTGCGCGAAAAAGATTACAGCGGCAGTGCACTTTTACGCAAAGTGTTGGTGCGCTAATTTTCATTCCTCGGCAGAGTAGAAGTAATCTCGTATCACATTTGCTTTGGCGTTGCCTACAATGGCAGCAATTTCATCGGCAGCGGCCTCGCGAACTTTTTTTACCGATTTAAAATGCCGCAAAAGTGCATCGGCAGTTTTTTTGCCCACGCCTTCTATATTTTCCAACTCGGTTTTGGTAAACGATTTGCTGCGTTTGTTGCGGTGATGTGTGATACCAAAGCGGTGAGCTTCATCGCGCATCCGCTGAATCAGCTTCAGGCTTTCGCTTTTTTTATTGATGTGTAGCGGTAACGAATCTTCAGGAAAATAAATTTCTTCGAGTTTTTTTGCAATACCAACAATAGGTACTTTGCCATACAAACCCAACTTTTCAAGACTATTTACCGCACTGCTTAATTGCCCTTTTCCTCCATCAACAATTATCAACTGCGGCAATGTTTGCGCCTCGTCCATCATCCGCCTGTAACGTCTAAAAATCACCTCTTCCATAGAAGCAAAATCGTTGGGACCCTCCACAGTTTTTACATTAAAAATGCGATAGTCCTTTTTACATGGTTTGGCATCTCTAAACACCACACAGGCACTTACCGGAAAAGTTCCCATTATGTTGGAGTTATCAAAACACTCAATATGGCGCGGTAGCTCTTTCAGTTTCAAATCTTCTTTCAGTTGCTTCATAATACGAAACGAAGGATTTTTTTCTTCGGCAGTAAGCATACTTTTCACCTTCTCTTCGCGCGCATACAAAGCATTGCGCATTGCAAACTCCAGCAATTTCTTTTTATCGCCAGCCTGCGGCACAGTTTGCACACAGGCAAATGGCAAGCCCAACTCAAAGGGCAAAATGATTTCAAAATCATTCTCTCTTTCAACTGCTTGTTCTTGGCTGAAACTTATATCGGCAATAGCTCGACTCAAAATTTCTTCGTGTGTTTCATCGAGTACTTTTTTTACTTCAAGCGCACGTGTCATTATTATAGTGCCGTTGCTTACTTTAAAAAAACTGATGAAAGCAAATGCCTCTGTTTGCGAATAGCCATATACATCAATATTATTCAAACGTTGGTTTACAACAGTGCTCTTACTTTGCCATGCATTAAGCAAATCAATTTTTTCTTTGAACTCTTGGGCGCGTTCAAAATTCAACTCGGCCGCAAAAGCACTCATCTTCTTTTTTAAATAACTCAGTACTGAAGGAAAATTACTCTTCAACACATTTCGTATTTCGCGAATGCCTTCATCATAATCTTCTTGCGATTGATATGCTTGGCAAGGCCCTAAACAGTTTTTTATATGATACTCCAAGCATACTTTAAACTTCCCTGCCTCGATGTTTTTAGCAGAAAGCGCAAGTGTGCAAGTGCGGATAGGAAAAATTGCTTTAAGCATATCTAACACATTGTGTACATTACTTACCGATGTGTAAGGCCCTAAGTATTCGCTGCCATCTTTAATCACTCTACGCGTTACAAATACTCGCGGAAAAGGCTCATTTTTTATAACAATGTAAGGATAACTCTTATCATCTTTTAGCTGAATATTATAGGGAGGTTGGTATTGTTTTATAAATGCACTTTCGAGTAAAAAAGCATCTTGTTCGGTGCTTACTATAGTAAACTCTATGCGGGCAATTTGATGCACCATAGACTTGATACGAAAACTCATATCTGTTTTAGAAAAGTAACTAGAAACGCGCTTGCGCAAATCCTTTGCTTTGCCGATGTAAAGAATTTCATCATTGCTATTGTAATAGCGATACACCCCCGGCTGCAACGGAATCGTGTGTTGATACTTCTCTTTGAATTCTTCTGGACTCACGTGGCGAAAATGAGAAAATTTATCTCCAAAAATTCACATAGGTTTGGCGCATACTTTTAACCTTTCGCCCAAATCATTATCTATCAGCCCAATAAAATTTAAAGCTAATGTGGAATAAGTGTTGTATTGCATTGTTGTGTTGGTTTGCCGGCATAAGTTCATTTGCACAAATAGAAATTAAAAGTGGGGTGGCGAACGAACGCTCACTAAAACAATATGAAAAACGCGAGAGCACTTCGCTAAAAGAAGTATTAGAGCGTTCGGGTGCAATGAAAGTATCATCGCTTGCTCAACAAAAAAACAACTACAACGTATCGCTTCTGTTGCCATTTTGCGGAGCTGCAACCGAAGGTAAAATTGATGCATTTTTAAATGCACGAGAAACAGGCTTAAAACCACAACTCATCTCGGAAGAGGCAAAAACAGCATTTGATTTTTACGATGGCGTTTTACTTGCATTAAAAGACACACAAGATTCGCCATTAGCAATAAATCTGCACGTGTTTGATACTTGGAACAACGACTCGGTTACAAAAGAGCTATTAAAACAAAAAAGCATTCAAACATCCGATATTATTATCGGTCCTGCTACAAACAGCAATTCAAGTTAGTAGCAGATT
>CAZYXR010000013.1:5932-6575 GCA_964650845.1 uncultured Chitinophagaceae bacterium | reverse complement strand
AAGCAACGCAATATTGTAAATGTGCAACCTTTCTCGCCTTCAAAATCGCTAACTACCGCCAATCCCTTACATATTAAATTTGCACCAACCATGGATGCACACATTGATATTATGGCGCGTTCGTTGGCAGATTCTTTTCTAAAAGAAAACATTATCATTTATTGCACCAATCGCGAAACCAGTTTACAGGCAGCAAAGAGGTTGGATTCTATACTTAAAAATTTTGATGGTCCCGGAAAAACAAGATTTACTTCCACGCTATTCAATTTTTCGAACCCAACTGTAAAAGGCGAAAAGAAAACATTGACCGACTTCCTAAGTGCTACAAAGCGAAATGCGGTGGTGGTGTGTGTGTTTGAAGAATCGAATGCGCAAATGGTAGTAAAACAACTTGCAGAAAAAAAACTAAACACAGTGGTTTATGGCATGCCAACATGGCTAAACTCTGAGGTGCTACGTTTAGATTACTTGAATAAACTTTCTGCACGTTTCACCGAGCAATATGTGTTTGACACCACCACCGAAAAATCTTTAAACTTTTATCAAAACTTTTTTACCGAGTATGGCATTTACCCTGCACGCTACGCTTGGCTGGGTTACGACATTACCAAATGGTTAGAAAAAAGCCTGCAAGCCGAGGGTG
>CAZYXR010000013.1:0-5922 GCA_964650845.1 uncultured Chitinophagaceae bacterium | reverse complement strand
ATTTCCATCAAACATTGCAGGAACATTCTACTCGGGCGTGGGTCATAAATTTCAATTTAGAGCAGTTACAAGTAGCAAGCCCGAAGAAAAGCCACACACAGATTATATTGAAAATAGTTACCTGCATTTGCTGCGTTTAGAAAACTATGAGTTGCAAAAGGAATGGTAGGTTTCGCTTTTTAAACAACTGAGGCAAAATGAAAATTGCAACATGGAATGTTGAAAGAGTTAGCAATCCATCAAAACGCCACAAAAGCATTATTGAAAAACTTGAAAATATACAAGCAGATATTTTGGTGCTTACCGAAACGATTGAAAACATAGAACTAAAAACTCCATACCATCAAATTCACACCTCCAATCTTTGTGTTAGTGCTTACAAACCATTTGAAAAAAAGGTAAGTGTTTTTACAAAGTATGAAATCATTCAGCAAATCAACACCTATCAACACAATACAGCAGTGTGCGCAACCGTCAAAGCTCCAATTGGAGCTTTGACGGTTTACGGCACTATAATTGGCATTCACGGAAATAGACGACAGAGTTTTAAAGCAGACCTGGAGTTGCAAATTGAAGATTACATAAAGATTGCACAAAGCAACAACTTGTGCATTATTGGCGACTTGAACATGTCGTTTGCAGACAACTACTATTTTACTAACGAAGGTAGGCAAAAACTTGAATCAACTTTTGAAAAACTACAACTAACAAATCTCACCAAAGATATTCCTGAAAATATTGACCACATTGTTCTTGCAAACGCACTTGCAAAAGATAAAAAAGTGGTGATTGATGTGTGGAACAGAGATAAAAAACTGAGCGACCACATTGGTGTTGCAGTTACAATCAGCGATTAAAACCTCACCCGCATTTGCACTTTAATTTCACTCTTTTTGTTGCCGTTAATTTCATCTAAACCGCTACCAAAAACTTTAACATCGCTACGGTAAGTTTGCGCCCAACGCACCCAAAAATCTAACCAGCGTGTTGCGCTGTAACGAAGTGTTAAGTAATAGCGAATGCCATTGCCGTAATATGCAGGAATAGAAAATGAATACAACACATCATTTTCGTAAGCATATATTCTGGTATTATAAGATGGCGTTCTAAAAACTGCAAATCGAGCATCGGCAGAAAGCGGAAAGCCTAATTTCTTAAAACCAATATCTTGATAAATCACAAAACCAGTTTCAGGCTTGTTGCCTTCTAAATTATAAAAACTCAACTCTACACGATTGCCGATTGTAATTTCATCTGTTACCCGAAAACGATGTTGGTATCGAACTCCCTGCCGCGTTTGATTTACGGTATAATCCAACGGCAAATCATTTAAAGGTGAATTGCGTTTTTTAGTTTCAAAGCGGTAGCGCACATAAATTTCGGAACGCCTGTTGGGCTTAATGGTTGCCTGCAAAAAATTTTCATTTCCCCACGATGGTGCATCAATTAAATATTTCATCCACGGGTGCATATACAAATCGGCAAAAGCATCCAACTGTAAATACTTTATAGGGCGCACAGTTAAGCCAAGGTAAACACCATGCTCATTTTTCGGACGACTACTTTCGGCAAAAGCATTACCATAAACTGTTTGAAATTCTTTAGAATAATAGCGATGAACAACACTCAAATCAACCCTTCTGTCCAAGCTCACCAACATACCATTCAGCAAACCAAAACCACCATTTTGGCTAATAGCATTTTCGCCAAACAGATGTATATTTCTAAAAGCTGCGTGATAATCAACACTTACATTTAGTAATTGATTGCTCGAAAAATCGAATGCAGAATAGGTTTGAAGGTTCCTTTGATAATTTGAAAAATAACGTGTGTAAACTGCATTTGCGCCAATGTGCCAATTGCGTTTGTTGTATGAAAAATTTCCACCGGCAATCAACTGCGCAACGCGTTCACGACCCTTTATTTCGTTTTGTGTACGATGGTAACCGGTAGCCAATAGCGATGAAAAATATTCTTCTTCGTCAATGGTAGTATCGGTTGCAACAGCGCTTACCACATTGGCATCTATCATTTTATACGATGCAAAAGCAGTAACTTCAAACCCTTTTGCGCCAACCGTAAAGCCACCTCCGCGCAAAAAATTCATTTCATTTACCGATGTGTATGGTCGCAATTTCAAGCCTTCGCGTTTTACCGACATTACCGAAGGGCTTTTGCGAAAACCAAACCCTGTCCACATTATTACACCTTGCCCCAAACGCACTTCAAAATCGCCCAATGCAAGCGCTTTCAAAGCCTTTACATCGCGGATGTAAAAATGCCCCGAATAAAAATCGAACCCGCGCTTGTTGCTGCCTTTAAAAAACTCCTCACCGGCATCTTTATCAACGGTTATTCCATAGCTCATTTTTGTTCCATACGAATAGCGAAAACGAGCAAACAAACGAAACGGACTGCCTTGGTAATACTGCTTTGCAGTATCGGCTGGCACAGTATATCCATTGCTTTTTTCAATAACTTGCTGATAGCGCGAAATGAATTGATACACACCTTTAGAAAACAAATCTTTGATTGATGTATATGCCTCAGAAATATCAGTGTTTACTTTTACAAATGGCAGCACAGACTTAATGGTTGCTACATCCCAATAAGGCACTGCTTGCACTTCGTAAATAGAAATAAAGTTGCCGTGCTTTTCGCGATACTGTAACAATGCTTGGATTTGTTGTGTACTCAACAAAACAATTTCACTCAAATCTTCGCGGGTAGCTCTGTTTAAATTCACTTGCCGCTTACGCAAATTTTCTAAATCATCGATAGAACCATCGTACTGAAATTCCTCTGAATCTTCGCCACGCGCAACGTTTTCAATCACTTCCTGCAAATCGGTTTCATCGGGTTGCTGAGCAAGAAGAACAGAAGGAAGCAACAACAAAACACACAAGCATGCAACCCTCACAATCTTGCTTAAAAAACAAAACCATAATGAAATATTTTCAATTTGCATTAGCTGTTTTTTTCTTCTTTGGCACAAAACCATACATCAAACTAAACTGAGGTGTGAAGCCCAACACAGGATGATAGCTGCTACCTGCATCAATGCGAAATCCTTTGATGTTTGTACCCAATCCAAATGAAAAACTGAAAGGTGTTGTTTGCACACCAGTACGCAAATGCAAATATTTTATTGGGCGATATTCTACGCCACCTTTAAACTGAGGTTTGTGGTTAATATCTTGCTGGTACTCTACTGCCAACAAAACCTTTGGCGATGGCTCGTAACCAATACCCAGCTTAACAATAGTGGGCAAGCGTTCATTAAAAACCTTATCCATTTTATATGGAATAGGATTGTAAATGTGTGCAGCAAAAGTTACCACTTTCCACGGCTTGTATTGAAAACCAGCTTCGAGCGTAAAGAGATTTTTTTGCCCGTTTTCTGCAATAAAAAACCGCAGATAATCGAATTGAATACCAATAGAAAATTTTGTTCCGAATTTGCGAGCATAGGCCAAACCAACTTTTGTTTCGTTGTATAAATTATAGCCGTAATAATTTACACTCAAACCAAAAGTTCCTATTTTGCTGTTGAAAGGAACAGCCACCGCAGCATTGAAATTATTTGTTTTGGCAGAAACAAATTTGCGGTCGGTGTAAATGCCGAAAGCAACTTCATTCATAAACGCCAAACCAGCTTGATTGGTAGTTGTGCTAAATACATCGCTAAATGTAGAAGAAGCATCGCCCATTGAAGTTGCCCGCGCTCCCGCTGCAAAATTATCGCCACCCGCAAAGGCAACCGAGGAATACAAAAGAATAAGTTGGAGCAGAATTTTTCTCATGCAAGCCGAAAGATAAAAGAACTTGTGTTAAAAGATTGTTACACAATAAAAAACAAGGTTCAAAATTCAGACTTTCGGATTCTACCATGAAGAATTTTCTCGTACTGTTCGTTGCTTTAACATTTACATTATCATCTTGCTCGCCGCAAAAAAAGATTGATAAGAGAAATGCAAAAAGCGTTGCAAAAATGCCATTTGATGCAATCATTATTCCCGGCTATCCATACAAAGCCGAAAGCCATGCCGAGCTATTCAACATAAGAATTTACTGGGCAAAAGCGTTGTATGAAAGAGGTATAACCAAGAATATTATTTTTTCGGGCGCTGCGGTTCACACACCATTTATTGAAGGAAAACTAATGAAGCAATTTGCCGATAGCTTAGGCATTCCATCGGCAAATACTTTTGAAGAAAATGAAGCTCGGCACAGCAATCAAAACTTAGTAAATGGCAAAAAGTTGGCTAAAAAATTAGGGTTTAAAAAAATTGCCGTTGCCACCGATCCATTTCAGTTTGCATATATGACGTTACTTGTTGATTTATACACGCCCGGAATGTCATTGCTTACTTTCTCTACCGATTCGATGAAACATTTTAACCAGCCCCTTCCCGAAATAAACAATAGCAAATAGCAAGTTTTACTTTCGTTTTACAACAACAGTACCACTACCATGGTATGAATGATATTCACCTGCATACATGGCATCGGCACTTAGCACACCTTGCTTATAAACGCCTGGTGAAACTGCGCGCACAGCATAATAATATGTTTGCTTAGTGTTACTTGCATTTACAAACAAATTGATTCTATCATCGCGCACATCTATATGTTGCGCGGTGCTTTCGTTCTTTATCCAATTCATACCCGGAATTTCTTTAGTGCGCGGATTTTCAATTTCAAAACCTGCAGGCAGCATATCGGTAACAACAACATTTTCTATAGTTCGCGAAAAAGAATTTTCGAGTGTAATACCAACAATCACTAAATCGTTTTGCTCAAAAGTGTTTCCGGCAATAACACGACCGTATCTATCATAGAATGTTCTGCGCACACGCAAATAATTGTCTTCTTCTTTTACGCCACCACTTGCCGGAACACCCTCGGCTTGCCAAAAATAATATAGCTTACCGATGCCGCTTGCGGCAATTTCAACTTTAGCTTCCTTTAATTGCTTGGGCGATAATTTTAGTGTGTTGTTGTTTACTTCGCCCAATAGTTTTCCGTTCATTTTTACTTGCGCTTTTACATTGTTATGCTTGTTTGCTCGCGCTATTTTACCCAATGCTAACAAACTGAAAACATTTTCTTGCGTACTGAAATATTTGCGGGTTTTAAGGTTCTCGGCAACGTGTTTTGCCATCTCAGCAACTTGTGCATGGTTAGGTTCTACTTCCAACAAAACATTTAGCGCAAGTGCTTCATCGCGGGCATCGCTATAAAAACTATTGTCAACATCTTTTTCGGCAACTTCTCCACTAAATGCAGTAGGCAGCAGTTCCGCAAACTTGCCTTTATCGCCACTCAATGCATACGTGCAAGCCAACAAATATTTTCCATCTAAGGCAAGCAAATGCGTATTTGCTTTGTAGTAATTCATGGTGCTGCGCTGAGGTTTATCTGCCAATGCCAACACATACAAACTATATGGAATTTCTTTTGCAGCAATCATTTTGCTATCAGCACGATTATAGAAGTATTTAAAAACCTTTTTGTCGCGCAATTTGGCTACTAAGTAGCCAAACAACGGCTCCATCAATTTTTCGTCCACTTCGTATCCAGCTTTCTCAGCTTCAAGCAAAAAATGTGCTGCATACACGCTGCTCCACCAATGCTCATCACCACTATCCCAAAGTGCAATAGCGCCATTGTATAACTGGCGCATTTTAATAGTGCGAATGGCTTCCTGAATATTGTAAGAAGCCGACTTTGCCAAGGTGTTATCTGCACCAAGCGCTTGGCTTAAATCGGCAAAATACATTTGTGGAAATGCAGCAGAAATAGTTTGCTCGGTGCAACCATGCGGATAACGCACCAACTCAGAAAGGTTTTTGCCAAATTCAACCATTGGAGAATTGCTTACAACTAAACTATATGAAGTAGTGCCTGCAATAAATTTAT
>CAZYXR010000012.1:38172-51000 GCA_964650845.1 uncultured Chitinophagaceae bacterium | reverse complement strand
AACTACGGCTTCAATAAATGCTCGTGAGGCTTTCATTGGTTCTATTATTTTTGAACGCAAATTTTGAATTAAACCATTTTGCCAATTGGTATTCTGAACGACAAATTTTTAGACACTCAATTTATTTTTATGAAGCCACTCTTGATACTCATTATTTCATTTTTTTCTTTTTCAGCCAATGCGCAATTGTTCAAATTGCAATGCGAAACTGCGGAGCATTATCCTGAGTTTCCGGGTGGCGATAAGGCATTAGTTTATTATTTGCGCGATACGCTAAGTAATAAACTTCAACGCAAAGGTATTGCCGGAGTTGGTGAGGTGCAGGTACATGCGGTAATTAAAGAAACAGGAATAATAAGTGATGTTTGGTCGAGCAACAATCCTAATCCGCAACTTTCAAAAGAAGCAGAATCGGTTGTTGCCAGTATGCCGCGCTGGGCTCCGGCAGTTAGCAATGGGCAGCCCGTGTCGTGTAATGTTATTTTTAATATTGATGCATCGGGCAATGTTGCAATGGATGCAAAATCGTTGGGAAATATATCGGTAGTAGTAAATCCCGAAAATGTTCAACAGGCTTCTACTCAAACGCTTTCGCGCTTGGCGGGTGTAATGCAAGATTATTTATTGCAAAAATTGCCATCTGCTACAATGTCTGGCGATTATTCTGGTTCTGTAAATGTGCGTTTCGGTATGTATCCTGATGGTTGGGTAGGTAGAATTAAATTGCTGAAAGGCGATAATAAAAAATTAGAAGAAGCTGTAACTGCAACTATCAATCTATTTAATGAAGAGTTGGCAGAAAACAGAGTGAATTTTAAAGACGAACTGATGAGAACTTTTGTGGCTACCGTTACTTTTAAATAAGTAGTTGCAAGGTGGTGAATCAATAAAGCTTTGTTACTGCCGAAAATTGTTCTCGTAAAAAGTATTCATGTTTCAATCCAATCTGTTTCAGCATAAAATAGCAATAGTTACCGGAGGTGGAAGTGGCATTGGTTTTGCAATTGCCAAGCAATTGCTTTCGTTAGGAGCAAAAGTTATTATCACTTCGCGCAATGAAAGCAAGTTGCAAAAAGCTTGTGTAGATTTAAGTAGTTTGGGTGATGTGCGATATGTGCTTTGCGACATTCGCGATGCCGAACAAGTAGAAGCATTGGCGCAGAATGTTAAGGCTAATGAAGGGTCAATTGATATACTTGTAAATAATGCAGGCGGGCAGTTTCCTGCTGCTGCCGAAGCTATTTCGCCTAAAGGTTTTGCTGCTGTTGTAAACAACAATTTGAATGGTACCTGGAATGTTACCCATGCTTTTGCGAATCATTTTTTTATTCCTCAGCATAATGGAATTATCGTCAATATTATTGCCAATATGTTCAGAGGATTTCCTGGAATGGCTCACACCGGTGCAGCCCGTGCGGGAGTTGCCAACCTTACCATGACACTTGCAGTAGAATGGAGTAAATACAATATCAATATCAATGCAATTGCACCAGGTTTTATTCAATCGAGCGGTATGGAACAATATCCCGAAGAATTTAAGCGAGGTATGAAGGACACTGTGCCTGCCAAAAGGCTTGGTACAGTTGATGAAGTTGCTACACTAACTACATTTTTATGTGCCGAACAAACCAAATACATCACTGGCGAAACTATCTACATTGATGGTGGGCAAAGGCTTTGGGGCGATTTATTTAAGTTTGCATGATGTATTTTTAAGCGCATTAGATTATTTGCGATTCCATCCATAAATGTTTTGCACAACTATGGAAAATGTTATTGAGGGCTGCAATACTTTCTCCTATATTTGGTTTCGACTATTCCATACAAATTGTTTTTTTAATCAAACCATTTTAAAGTATGAGAATAAGTTTACGCAGAGTTTTTGTTTCGGTAGTTGTTGTGGCTCAATGTTTTAACCACTTGAATGCCCAAGTAGCCAATTATATTTTTTCGCGGTCCAATACCCCTTACACAGAAATTGCTGGTGGTACAGTACTTGGCGTTGCTACCGATAATGTGTTTGACGAGGTGCTTTCGTTAGATGATGTTATTTACAATGTACCCAACGGCACATTTCCATTTCCATTTACTTTTAACGGCAACACATACACTGGGTGCAATGTAAGTACAAACGGTTTTTTAACTTTTGGAGCAACTGCGCCAACCAACAATAATTACAACCCTATCAGCAGTTCGGCTGCATATTCCGGTGCTGTTTCGGCATGGGGTAGAGATATAAATTCGGTTTATAATGTAAATGGTGCAACGGGCGAAATGCGTTGGGAGGTTGTAGGCACCGCACCTAATCGCGAAGTTGTTTTTCAATGGAAAAATTTTAGAACCAATTTTTCAACATCTACCACAGTTGTATATGCACAAAATTTTCAAATCAGATTGTTGGAAAACGGCAATAAAGTAGTTGTTGTATATGGCAAAGGGCAATATTTTGCTGGCACAACAGCTTTTTCTGGAAGCGGGCAAATAGGCTTGCGAGGTTCTACAAATACCGATTTTAATAATAGAGCTAATAGCACAAGTGTCAACTTTATAGTATCTACAGCCGGTGGAACAAATAGCGCAGCTCAGTTTTACAATACTGTAAACGCAACACCGGGCATGCCCGACTCAAGTTTAACTTACATGTGGTCGCCACCAGCGGGATGTGCCGGGCAACCCACAGCAGGCTTAACGCAATCAACAATCGCAGATTCGGTATGTAGCAATGTGAATTTTACACTGTCGTTGCCTAATGTAACAATAGCTTCGGATCTAACTTTTCAATGGATTTCATCGGTAGATGGTGTTAGTTACTCCAACGAGGCGGGAGTTGCAAAAACCTTTACCTCTACTTTATCTACAAGCAAGTATTTTAGATGTATTGTTACTTGCCCTACAAGTGGTTTGTCTGATACATCAAGTGTGTTGTATTTGAAACTGAAATCTTTTCTCAATTGCTATTGCGGTGCGCCACTCACAGGCACAGCAACAACAGGCGATGCTATCACAAAAGTAGTATTGATAAATGCTGCAAGCGATTCTTTGGTGCAAACATCTACCACAAATGGCTCGAACAACTATGATGTTTACAACAATCCTCCATTAGATGTGCAGCGCGGTACCAACAATAAATTATATGTTACTTATGGTACTGATAATACCCAGTATGGTGCAGCATGGATTGACTTTAACCAAAATGGTTTGTTTGAAGCCGCAGAAAACATCGCTTTAAAAACAACTGCTGTAACTGGAGGAAAAACCGACACCTTTAATTTTTTTGTACCGATGGGCAATACAGGGCTAACAAGAATGCGTGTTAGAGGGGCTTCTGATGTTGCATACAATACTGCTGGCGCTTGTACATCTACTTCTTATGGCGAAACAGAAGACTATCTTATAAACTTTACTGCTGCGCCACCTTGCAATAATCCACCAGTGGCCGGAAGCATAGCTGCTGCAAGTTCATCTGTTTGTTCGGGCGATTCAACTGTTATTACAGCAACGGGATATGACGCATTTACTTCGCTTCAATGGCAAGTTTCTACCGATTCGATAGTGTGGACAAATGTAGCAGGGGCAACAAATCCAAGCTTTAATACTAAAGCAATAACATCCGCTAAGTATTACAGATTGAAAGTGGTTTGTATAGACTCTACATTCAGTAATGAAATTTCTATTAAGTTAAATTTACCTTCTGCATGTTATTGTGCCCCAACGACAAATTGTAGTGATGATGATGTTATTTATAGCGTTGTTGTCAATAACATTAACAACCCTTCCAGTTGCTCGGCAACAGGTTATACGCTTTATAATTCATTTGTAGATACAATGTATATTGGAGAAGAATATCCAGTAAGTGTAACAGTGGGTGCCGGTGGCGTAGAGCACACTGCAGTTTGGGTAGATTTTGATCAAAATGGAGTTTTTGATAGCACTGAATATACAAATCTTAGCGGTGGAACTAACACTACATTAACGGAACCTTTTACTGTGCCTGCTAATGCATTAACAGGAAATACCAGAATGCGAGTGAGAGTAAGATGGAATACAACATTGGCAAACACAGACGCTTGTTTAACTTATACTTTTGGTGAAACCGAGGATTACTCAATATACATACAAGTAGCACCGCCATGTACTTCTGCTGCTGTTGGTGGAACTATAGCCGGTCCTCATTCGGGTGAAGCCAATACAAATGCATTGTTTGTTTTAAATGGATTTACTGGTAAGCCAACTTGGGAAATTGCGCTTAATGCTTCAGGTCCATTTGCATCAGTCAATGTGCCAAATGATAGCTTGTTGCTGTTCTTAAATGCGGTAGGCAATTTTTATCTACGTGCTAAAGTTACTATACCTGGGTGCGTACCGGCATACTCCGATACATTTGCGCTAAACATCTTCCAACCGGGCGATGAACCATGTGATGCTATTGCCATCAACTTTGGTCAAAACGGCCCTTACACAATGGAGTTTGCAACAGCATCAACACGCGAGGTGCGCCCAATGGGTGGCGATTGCGAAGCACAAGATGCTTGGTGCAACAGCACTGTTACTAATTCACTTTGGTTTAAGTTTGTAGCACCGGCTTCGGGTAGAGTATTATTGCATGCTCCCGGCTTTGATACACGCCTTGCACTGTGGGAAGCTGATACATGTGCCAATCTTGCAGATTCAACATTAGGAAATTATAGTTTGCTTGCTGCCAATGATGATAATCCTAATTTATTCAACTATTCACCTTTTATTGATACCGTTGAGTGTTTGCAACCAGGTAAAACGTATTATGTTCAGCTTGCTCCTTATGATGAATTGGATGTTGATACTACAAGTTTGTTTTTGATAGATGCCGGAAGTGTAGATGCAAGCTTTACAGGGTTTAGCAGTGATGTTTATTGCGTAACAGCATCAAACGAAACGCTTGTGCCTGCTACTGCTGGTGGTGTGTTCACAGGTTTAGGAATAGAAAATGATAATGAGTTCAACCCTGCGTTGGCAGGTATTGGTGGTCCTTACATCATTTCACACACTTTGCTTGGCTGCTATATTTTTACAGATACGGTTTCGGTATCGGGCAATCCAACCATTGATAGTGTTGCGCAAACAAATGTTGCTTGTCTTGGAGATTCATCTGGTGCTTTGACAGTTTATGTTTATAATGCATCTCAACCATTTTCTTATCAATGGAGTAATGGAAAAACAACTCAAACAGTAGGTAATCTTTTAGCCGGAACCTATACAGTTACCGTAATCAGCAATGATGGTTGCCCTGCTGTTTCTCCTTCTTATATTGTTACTGAGCCTGCTACAAAACTTGTTGCGTCATTATCAAAAGATGATGCCTATTGTTTTGGCGGTAATGGTATTGCTACCGTAAGTGCTTCGGGTGGAACACCAACATACAGTTACTTATGGAGTTCTGGAAAAACAACTGTCAGCGATTCGGCACTTGCTTTAGGTGCATTTACTGTAACAGTAAATGATGCAAATAGTTGTAGTGTTGTGTTGAGTGATACAATTGAAACTGTTGCTACAAGTACATTGGTTGTTTCCACTGTTGCCACAGATGTTACTTGTAATGGCGCTACTACCGGAAGTGTAGAAGCAACTGTGAGTGGCGGTACGCCAGGTTATACTTATACATGGAGCAATAATTCATCAACAACCAATTCTATATCTGGTGTTGGAGGGGCTGAGTATTCTGTAACAGTAACTGATGCTAATTTATGTTCTGTAGTTGCAAAAGATACCGTTAATCAGCCTTCGGCAATTGTTGCAAGCTCAGTGTCGGCTCCACAAAATGGTTCTACCAATGGAAGTATCACTGTTACTGTAAGTGGTGGAACACCAAATTACGACTTCGACTGGAGCAATAACGCCACTACAAAAGATATTACTGCAGTTGCCGGAGTTTACACGCTTACTATTACAGATGCCAACAACTGTTCGCTTGTATTGCAAGATACTATTGACTTGAGCAGTGGTTTAGCAGATAATGTTAGCGGTGTAAGAAAAGTAACTCTGTATCCTAACCCTACATTTGGCAATGCAACACTTGCTATTGAAACCGATGTGGTTCAAGATGTGATTGTAGAGATGTATGATGCTACTGGAAGACTTTTGAACAGAATGGATAAAGCCGTTGTTCAAAAAGAAAACATTCAGTTGAATTTGAACGATTATGCTGTAGGCATTTATAATGTTTGCATCAAAATAAATGGTGCCACAATAAACAAACAGATTATTTTGCAGCGATAGTAAACTGCATTAAAACAAAAAAGCCGTTTAGCAAGAAGCGGCTTTTTTGTTTTACATAAAACATACATTGCAACCTGAAATGAAAAAGTTTATAAAGAGTTTGTTGTATGCTTTTGCCGGAATAAAATTGGCTTTTGCAGAACAGCGCAATATTCAAATTCACTTTACCATTCTTTTATTGGTGATAGCAACAGGCTTAGTGCTTGGTATAACTTTAAATGAATGGCTGGCGGTAATGCTTGCTGCATCAATTGTTGTTTCAGCCGAAATGATAAATACAGCAATTGAAAAAACGGTGGATTTGGCTTCGCCTAATATTCATCCATTAGCAAAACAAGCAAAAGACATTGCCGCGGGTGCAGTGCTGATAGCGGTGTTTTTTGCAGTGATAATTGGTATGCTTGTATTTGGAAAATACTTATTGCAATTCTTGAGCGATTACCTCTGATGAAGAAGCGGTTTGTTGTTCTTTCTTACGGAAAAAAGTATTTTGGAAAACAAGAATAATTGCCACCCCGCAAGTGATAGCCGCATCGGCAACATTAAACACAGCATCGAAAAAGGTAAAGAATTTACCGCCCACGAATGGAATCCACTCGGGCAAAAAGCCACTGTAAAGCGGAAAGAAAAACATATCTACCACGTGCCCTTTTAAAAATTCGGCATAGCCTGTGCCGAAAGGAACAAGGCTTGCAACATTATAGTAGCTTTCGGAAAAAATTAAGCCATACACTGCGCTATCAATAATGTTGCCAAGTGCCCCGGCAAGTATCATACTCATGGCGGTAACAAAACCCCAGTGTGCATTTTCTTTCACCAAGTTTCTTATCAAGTAAATTAGAAAGCCTACTGCAAACACACGAAAAGTGCTTAATGCAATTTTGCCATAATTGCCCGGCAGTACCATGCCAAATGCCATGCCTTCGTTTTCGGTAAAGTGAATTTTGAACCAAGAGGCAATTACAATTTCCTGACCAATAAGCATGGTTGTTTTTACCCAAATTTTAGAGGCTTGGTCAATCAACAGAATAACGAGTACAATTAAAATTGGATAGTATTTCTTCATAACATTACGACTCAGTCATAGTCTTTCCGCTGCCAAAATAGAAGGTTTTTTTTAGCAGTACATTTTGTAAACAAAAAAGAGGCTGTTGAAAAAATCAACAGCCTCTTACTGTAATTATCATTTATAGTTGTTACTTAACGCCATCCAAGATTTTAAATATTTCGCCAAGGTCGGGCGAAAGCACAATTTCAATTCTACGGTTTTTGCTTCGACCTTCGGGTGTTTCGTTGGTTTCAATCGGGAAAACTTCACCATGCCCGGCTGCGGTAATGCGTTTGCCTTCTACTTTTCCTTCTGTAATTAAAATATCGGTAACGCTGGAAGCGCGCATAACACTTAAATCCCAATTGTTTTTGATGTTACCATCGGGGCTTCTGTATGGCTTGTTATCTGTGTGCCCTTCTACCATAATGCCAATATCTGTTTGTTTGTTTAGCACTTCTGCAAGTTTGCCCAAGGCTTGCTTACCACGCACATCTACGGTGTAACTGCCCGATTTGAATAGCAACTTATCGCTCATGCTCACATATACTTTTCCATCCTTTTGTGTTACAGTCAATTCATCGCTGTTGAAGCCTAGCAAGGCATCAGAAATTTTCTTTTTCAATGAATTTACGGCCTCATCTTTTTTAGCTATCAAACTTTCCAATTCATCAATGCGTTTTTGTTTTGTGGCCAAAGTATTTGCCAGGTTATCCAGTTCTTTTGCTTTTATGTTTAGCTCTCTTTCTTTTTCTTTTAATGCTTCGCTAAGTCGGCTTTTTTCATCTGTTGCTTTTGTAAGTAAATCATCATAGCGTTTACGCAAATCACTATACTGCTTTTCGGCATCGGCTTTTTGTTGTTGTAAACTTCTTTTTTCGGTGCCCAGAGCTGTAGTGTCGGCATTAAGTTTGGCAATAAGATCATTTAATGAAGCTATTTCTTTATTTGCTTTGTCTAATCTTTCTTGGCAATCGTTTCTTTCGGCCAGAAATTTTGAAGCCATTGCGGCTTGTTCATCCAACTTCTTTTTTGAAACTAAACATGAACTAAGCATAAAGCAGCTCATGGTTATTAAAAGTATTTTCCTCATAACATAAAATTTCATGCGAAGTTAATTGACTGATATTCTATTGTGTATAGCTTTCTCCACTATGTTTTTGTGAATGAGGAAGGGTGCGGTGTGGATGCTTTTTTCTCTCTATATTCACTTTTAAACAATTGATGTTTGTGAAATATTTACTTGTTTTCTTTTTTGGTGCGTGTGTGGCTTGTAGCAATGCACAATCCAACGAGTTTTATGAGTTTCCATCAGCATTTTCGCCCAATGGAGATGTGAGAAATGATAGTTTGGGATTGGTAGTCGGTAGTAAAGCTACGCTCGAAAGTATGGCGATTTTCAACCGATGGGGAGTTGTGCTTTTTGATAATGTGCGCGATGGAAAATCGCATTGGGATGGTAGATATTTAGGTACCGAACAGCCAGCGGGAACTTACTTGTTGCGGGCACGTGTAAAATTGCCAAACGGTGAAGTGAAAAGCGAAACCCGAATGATTAGTTTGATTCGATAAGGCTTGCGTGTTATTGTAGGGCTGAAATTATTCTTTCTATTTCTTCGTTTTTCATTTCGGCATACAGAGGCAGCGATACAATTTGTTCTATGTATCCTTCAGCATTTTCATATTGGAAATTGTCTTTAATAGCCTTGTTTAAGAGAAAGGGATAATGGCAACCCCAATCAATGTTTTTGCTTTCTAACTGTTGTTGCACCACCGTTTTGTTTGTGCATTTAATCACGTACAAATGATAAACATGTGTTACATGATTTTGTTGGGTTGGTGTTTGTATGCCTTCAATACTTTTTAACCCATTATTGAGTTGTTGCGCGGCATTTATTCGGCTTGCATTCCACTTATCTAAGTATTTGAGTTTTACGTTTAACACTGCCGCTTGCAATCCATCTAAACGGCTGTTGCGTGCAATGCGCACAATATTGTTTTTTTCTTTTTGCCCGCAGTTTATAAGTTCTCTGATTGTTTGCACGGTAGCGGAGTTGTTTGTAACCACTGCTCCACCATCGCCTAAAGCGCCAAGATTTTTTGATGGGTAAAAGCTAAAGCAAGCAGCATCGCCAAATGTTCCTACTTTTTGCCCTTTGTACATGGCTCCATGTGCTTGCGCGCAATCTTCAATTATCAATAAGTTTCTTCTTTTGGCAATAGTGGTGATAGCATCCATATCGCAAGGGTGTCCATAAAGATGTACCGGCAAAATAGCTTTTGTGTTTGAGGTGATTTTCGATTCTATTTCGTCTGCATTAATGCAAAATGTATCGGCACGGGTATCAACAAATACCGGAGTTGCGCCAACGCGAACAACAGCACTTGCCGTAGAAATCCAAGAATGAACCGGAAGAATAACTTCATCGCCTTTGCCTATTTCTAATGCTTCTAATGCCAACTCAATTGCATCGGTTCCATTGCCGCAGCCTATACAATGTTGCGCACCAAGATATGCAGCAAAGTCATCTTCAAATTGTGTAACAAATTTGCCGCTAATAAAACTACTGTCGGCTATTACCGATTGTATAGCTATGTCAATTTCCTTTTGTATGGGTTGATGTATTCGCTGTAAATCAACGAATGGGAGTTTGCGTGGGTTTGTCATGTGCTATCGTTTTGTACTTCTGCGAGCTGTTGATGAAAGTCCGAAAACGCCAAGTAAACCTCTGGTAAGTTCTCTGATGATGGTTCGGCCGGCAGAACTGTTTGCTACATCCGAAATAAAATCACCGGCTTTTGCCATTGTGCTCGGTTCTTCTTTTTGAGATTGAGCAACAGTTGTGGTGGTTGGTGTGGATGTGTTTTGCGCAACTTCAATTTTTTTGTTCAATATTTCATAGGCGCTTTCTCTATCCAATACTTCGTTGTACTTTTTTACTAAAAATGAACTTCCGGTAAACTTGTTTACTTCCTCAGCGGTTAAAACATCCATACGCGAATGTGGTGCTTGCAACAATGTAGCAGCCAATGGGGTAGGAGTGCCTTTTTCGTTCAGTACCGAAATTAATGCTTCGCCCATGCCCAGCGCAGTTAGTAATTCTTCGGTTTTGTAAAATTCGCTGATGGGGTAGTTTTCGGCTGTTAGTTTTATTTGCTTGCGATCTTTTGCAGTAAAGGCGCGCAAAGCGTGCTGAACTTTCATACCTAATTGCGCCAATACGCTATCGGGCACGTCCATTGGGTTTTGTGTGCAAAAGAAAATGCCAACTCCCTTACTTCTTATCAACTTTACAATTGTTTCTATTTGCGAAAGCAAGGCTTTGCTGGCTTCGTTGAATATAAGATGCGCCTCGTCAATAAAAATTACCAGCTTCGGGCGGCCGCTATCGCCTTCTTCCGGAAAAGTGGCGTATATTTCTGCTAACAAACAAAGCATGAAAGTAGAGAACAGTTTTGGTTTGTCTTGAATATCGGTAAGACGAACAATGCTCAAATAGCCTTTGCCATTCTCGTCCACACGCGTTAAATCATCTACATCAAACGAACGCTCTCCAAAAAACTTTTCTGCACCTTGTTGCTCCAATTCTATCACTTTGCGCAAAATAGTTGCCGTTGTAGCAGTAGAAACTTTTCCATAAACCTGCTCGGCTTCGTCTTTGCCTTCGTTGGTTACATGGTTCATTACTTTTTTGAAATCTTTTAAATCAAGCAGCGGCAATGCTTTGTCATCGCAGTACTTGAATATCAGCGCAACAACACCTTGTTGGGTATCATTTAACTCTAAAATTTTTGAAAAAAGCACGGGGCCAAATTCACTTACAGTTGCCCTTAGTTGTACTCCCTTTTCGTTGCTTAACGAAAGAAATTCTACAGGGCTGGAACTTGCTTGCCAATTGATGCCGATGTGTGCATGTCTTTCTTCTATTTTGGAGTTGCTAGTTCCGGGCATTGCCACTCCACTCAAGTCGCCTTTTACATCCATCATTAAACAAGGCACGCCTGCATTGCTTAATTGCTCTGCAATTACTTGTAATGTTTTGGTTTTGCCTGTGCCTGTTGCTCCGGCAATTAAACCGTGCCTATTGAATGTTTTTAATGGTGCTTTTACCAAGGTGTGTGGTAATGGTGTGCCTTCAAATATAGCGGTGCCTAAAACAATGGATTCACCTTTAAACTCGTAGCCCGAGTTGATATGCTGTTGAAATTTTTCTTTTTCTGCCATGTGGCAATATTACACTTTGAATTTCATCAGTTCTCTTTCGTGCTTTAAAAATTTTGTAATGATGTTTTCATTACCGTGTTTATACAAGTTGCCGGTGTGTTGTGTTGATGGCTGCTATATTTACAGAATACATCTCCTTTCATTAAAAATTACCAACTTCGCTCTATGAAAAAACTAATCATAGCATTTGTAGCCATTGCTGCAATTGTAAACATCAGTGCTTGTAAAAAAGAAACTAAAGACGAAGAGCCTAAATTGATTTTCAAATTTAAGTTCGACCCAACTCAAGATAGATACGATTCTTTTGGTCAGCTATCTAATACTTTGCCCGCTGGAAACGCGGGAGTTTCGCCCAAAATGAACAGTATGGCAGGACATTACATTGAGCTAACGCCAAGTGCTTTTGTTGCGGTTGGCAGCGGTACTGTATTGTATCACGCACCAGAAGTTACAAAGGGCGGAGAAACAGGTATTGACCACAGTAAGAGTGTTTTGGCTGGCGAGGGTGAGGTGTTTTTTTCTATTCCTTTGAAAGATGTAAAGGCTGGCGAATATGAATATTTGCGTATTTCTGTTGCGTATCAAAACTATACTGTTGATATGCATTACGATACTACTTTCCAATATGGTTCTTACACTGTTGTAGCCGATGAAATGCTACCTTCTACTGTGGCAAGTTTTATTGGCTATAATACCTATATCAATACTTTTGATGTGGCAGATGCCGAGCTATCGGTTAATGGTTTTAGAAAGCAAGGTTTTTGGGGGTCGCGCCAAAACAGCAATATAAATTTCAAGGATAAAAATTCGGGAACTGTTGTTAGCAGCTATCCGCTTAATTATACAACTTCTGCTCAAGGTCCAAGCGGCACAACTGTTCCTAATCCTTTGTTTGCTTCATCGCCAATTCCGAATGGCTCTTGCTTGGTTACAGGTGGTTTTGATGGTGGTAAACTTAAAATTACAGGGAAAGAAACCAAAGATGTTGTTGTAACGGCTTCGTTTTCTACCAATAAAAGTTTTGAATGGAAAGACCTAAATGGCAACAACAAATGGGAGCCTACCAAAGGCGAGTATGTTGTAGATATGGGAGTAAGAGGTTTGAAGGCTTTTGTGCAATAGTTTTTTGATTTGCACTAACTGCTTGGGGTTGAAGTGAAGTATCTTTTTCTTATACCATTTTTTCTTTTGCTATGCTTGTCATTAGCTGCACAAACCGATGAAAAAAGCGAGTTGGCAATGGTAATGGTGAAGATGCTGAAATATATCAAAGCAGAAAAAGCAGCCGTTGAGCAAGGGAAAA
>CAZYXR010000012.1:20758-38162 GCA_964650845.1 uncultured Chitinophagaceae bacterium | reverse complement strand
CAGGCTTATCCCAAAACTTTTGAAAAGATCTACTATGCATCTCCAACCAGCGGTAAAGTTCTTCCTAATAATTTCCATCAACTTTCAGATAGTTTTGTTTTATCGGTAAAGAGTTATCACAATACAAAAGAAAATACCAAGCAAAAAGAGGGTTTCAATTTGTTGGTTCAGTCTTGTGTGGCGTGCCACACAAAGGTTTGCCCGGGACCAATAGCTGTGATAGAGAAAAACTTGATTGATTGATGTTGTTTGCTGCCATTATTACTTAGGAAATCTGATTGCTAAACCTAAGCTGCTTATCAAGCGTGGCGATTTTGGCAGCAAGCCGCATCCTACCGAAAAATCTAATTGCACGAATTCATTAAGAAGGTATGCAAAGCCTGTGTTGGCGCGTAAATCGGGCGATTGCCCGTGTGGGTAAAGAAGATAAAATTCTAAAAAAGATCTTATCTGATGATGTTTGCTTGATGTTTGTTTTACTACTGCGGTGTAATGTGTGTTTACAGCAAAATTGTAAGTTGGTTTTGCATCATTGCCGGTCCAAAACAATCCGTAGTTATACATCATGCCAAAGTTTTCGGGCAAATATTGTTGCATACAAATTCTAAAAAATGGAGCTAAGTATTTTGGTCGCATATTTTTTGTAGCGGCATAACTGATATTCATGCCACCAATAAATGAAGCTCCGGTAGCATTTTTTTTCGCATCCAGCATTTTTACTTTCAGACCAAAAGTAATTGGTGGTAAGCCTGTAGCAGAAGAGTCGGGCGATAACATGGTCATGGCACTGCTGCTTAATCGCAATTCAAAATATTGGCTTACGCCATATTTTATTTGAATGTTGGGGTGAGTGATTTCGTGTTTATTGTTTTGATAATAATTGTACGAAACAGAAGTTTCAATTTAGGCTTTTCCTTTTGGTACTAATAGATTGCCTTCGGTAAAAGAAGGGCGTGTGCTGCCAAACTGTTTTAGGTTTCCAGCTTTGCCCGCAAAGTTGTCTTGCGCAAGCAAGTTAGCAAAGCTAAACATCGAGCTAACCAGCAAGGTATAATGGCAAGTGGAAAATTTCACCAATGGAGTTTGTTTTTTCAATAAACTTTTATGAATATCAATGCACTACATTTTTTCGGGCACATCAATGCCCAAGAGTTTCATGCCTTGTTTTAAAATGCGCGAAACTTGCGCTGATAGCAGAATACGCAACAATTTATCTTGCTCTTTTTCTGCTGCCAAAACTGGCAATTCAGCATAAAATTTATTGTAGCTCTGTGCCAGTTTATACACAAAGTTTGCAACCTCGCTGGGGTCATACTTTTCTGCTGCTGCACGCAAAACATTCGGAAATTCATTTAGCTGCAATATCAAGTCGCGTTCTAATGCATGAAGCGTAACATCAATGGCAGAAAAATCTGTTGCAGTTAAGTTTTGGCTTTCGGCCTTGCGTAAAATGGCACGGATACGCGCATGGGTATATTGAATAAATGGCCCAGTGTGCCCATGAAAGTCAATGCTTTCTTCGGGGTTGAATATTATTTTTTTGTAAGGATTTACACGAAGAATAAAAAACTTCAAAGCACCCAATCCTATTGTTTGATACAGTTTTTTAGCTTCATCGATATTGAATTCATCAATTTTTCCGAGCGACTTTGTTTGTTCTTCGGCAATGCGCAATACTTCTGCAATCATATCATCGGCATCGGCAGTTTTTCCTTCACGGCTTTTAAATCTACCCGTTGGCGATTCCACCAATGCGTAGCTTAAATGATAAATTCCATCGGCCCATTTTTTGCCCAATTTTTGCAAGGCAAGTTTCAATACTTTAAAATGATAATCTTGTTCGTTTGCTACCACGTACACCATTTTATTCATGCCAAATTCTTCGAAACGCAACTGTGCTGTTCCTAAATCTTGGGTAATGTAAATGGAAGTTCCATCGCTGCGCAGCAACACTTTTTCATCTAAGCCATCGGCTGTTAGGTCTATTGCCACAGCACCATCGGCACGTTTGTATAGTACATTTTTTTGTAGGCCTTCATCAATAATGTCTTTGCCAAGTTTGTACGTTTCGCTTTCAAAGTAATCTTTCTGAAAATCTACACCCAAACTGTTGTAGGTATAGTTGAAACCTTCATAAACCCAAGTGTTCATTTTTTTCCATAATGCCACAGTTGCTTCATCACCAGCTTCCCATTTTAAAAGCAACTCTTTAGCTAATTGAAAAATTGGCGTTTCTTGTTCGGCAACTTCGCGCTCTTTGCCTATTGCTTTGAAAACATTTTCGGTATCTGCGCTTACGTTGTACATAGCGCGCAATTGTTCGTCCACAATTTTGCCAAACAATACATAAAAATCGCCCACGAAATGCGCGCCCGAATCTTTGCTTTCGGGTGCCGAATTGTTGCCGCGCTCCAAATATGCAGCCATGCTTTTGCAAATAGCAATGCCGCGGTCGTTATAGATATTTACTTTGGTAACGTCATAACCATTGGCGGTTAAAATTTCGCTCATAGAAAAACCAAGCAGCATGTTGCGCACATGCCCAATGTGTAGTGGTTTGTTGGTGTTGGGTCCGCAATATTCGAGCAGAACTTTTTTGTTGTTTTTTTCAAATACGCCAAAGTTACCTGCTGCTGCTATGGCATGTAATCTATTAGCCCAAAACTCATTAGTGAACGAAAGATTCAAAAAGCCTTTTATAACATTATACTTTTCTAATTCCTTAAGTTCGTTTACAAGAAACTCTCCGAGTTTTTGACTGGCTTGTTCGGGGTTTAAACCCGAATATTTTGCCAGCGGAAAAACCACAATGGTAAAATCGCCTTCGTGTTCTGCTTTTGTAATGTTAATGGTTACTTCATTTGGCGAAACTGCTTTGGCGAAAAGTGTATTAAATGCTTTTGCGGTTTCTTCTTTCAGCAATTCTTCTATTTGTTTCATAAGCGCGCCAAAAATATACTATTAAGTAAACTATCTGTTACTAAATCCACTACATTCGCGCTCCTTATAAAATTGATGCTGCGTTTATTACTAATTCTGTTGTTGCCTGTGATGATGTTTGCTCAGGATGTTCAGTTCTCGCAAATTCATTCGTTTCCATTACACCTCAATCCGGCAATGACAGGTTTTTTTGACGGAGATATTCGTGCCTGTGCTATTTACCGCAATCAATGGTTTACAGTAAATTCGGATTACGGCAATGCTAAATACCAAACCGTGGGTGCTTATATTGACGGTTCTTTACTAAAAGGGGTATTTAAAAATGACTATTTGGGTGTAGGTGCTTGTTTTTTCAACGATTGGGCAGGTGATATGAGTTATAGAACAACAGATGTTACTATGAATATTGCATATTCAAAAGGTTTTGGTCGAAAGATAAAACACTCTATTGCTCTTGGTTTGCAAGGCAACCTGCGCATGGTAGGCATCAATACTTCAAAGGCTGTTTTTTCTGATGGCATTGCCGAAAACATTGTTGGCAATGCTACTACTTTTGATGCAGGCGTGGGTGTGCGCTATCATGTGGCTGTAAGACGCAGACTAAACATGTATATTGCAGGTGCATACACTCATATACTTCAACCCAACGAGCGATTGGTTTCTACTGTAACAAGAATAAATGGAAAAATTACTGTTCATGCAGGTGCGGTTGCAGATATTAATGATAAATTCAATTTGATTCCATCGGTAATGTTTATACACCAAGGTGCGCAGTGGATGGTGAATGTGGGCACTTATGCGCAATATGTTTTTTCGATGGATGGTGACGAAAAAAATGGAATTGCTTTTGGTACATGGACGCGCATTGCAAACCCTGCCCCCGATGCATTGATAGCCGGAGTAAGATTAGATTACAAGGGTTTGCAAGTTGCCTTTAGTTACGATTTCAACATCAGCGAATTGGGAAAAGCTACAAGTTTTCAAGGTGGGCCAGAGCTTGGTGTTACTTACATTGCCAAGATAAAACGCCTCAAAAAGGATAGAGCTCCTTGTGCAAGATTTTAATGTGTAGCTACTTATAACTTCACCATCACGCCTGCCAAAAAGTTGATGCCCGCTTGCGGGTAGTAGTAATTGTAGTTTACTGTTGGCGAAACTTCGCCATTGCTGTAATAACGCTCGGTAAAAGTGTAGCCGTTGTTTTCGTACTTAAAATTGAATAGGTTGTTTACAAGTACCGAAAGTGTAATGCTTCTGCTTTTTGGTAGCGAAAATGTATAGGCGGCATTAAGATTACTGTAGCTATATGGTTTTAAACTTCTTGTTTTGTTGGAAGTGTTATCTAAGTATTGACGGCTGATAGCTTTTGTAGCCAATGCAATACGCAACCCTTTTACAGGTGTGGCAACAAGCTCTAATCCTGCAATAAAATCTGGTGAAAATGAAATGTTTGTATTGGCGAAAGTTTCATTCAGTTCCAAGGAGTCCACAGGCACATAATCGTCATCATAAGTGAAAGTAGTTTGGCTAAATTGCTTGATTTTATTTTGGCTGAAAGTGAAATTGTAGTTAATGTTGAACACAGGGTTTTCGCTTGTTTTGCTGAAAAAAACAAATGCGCCAGCAAGTTCTATTCCGGCTCTAAAACTTGATGGCACGTTAATGCGCAATGTGTTGCCTACGTCATCCAGCCTGCCCGAAAGAACCAGTTGGTTTTTATAGTGCATATAATAGCCGTTTAACTGCAACGCAAAATTGCGATGATTGAATTTGTAGCCGCCTTCCCAGTCTATCATGTTTTCATGTTGCACATCTTTGTTGTAAGCCACATCCTCGCGCGAGGGTTCGCGGTTGGCTACCGCCACCGAAGTGTAGAGCGCATGATTGTGGTTGATGGCTACATTTATTCCGCCTTTTGGGTTAATAAAATGCCATTTTCTATCGAAGTTTATTTCTACTTTATCATTGTCGAACCCTTTGCCCGAATATTTCACATATCGGTACTGTACATCGGCATAAAGTGTAATTTTTTGTAATAAAGTGTAGCTAACTTTTGCAAATACATTAAAGTCGTTTTTTAGCGATTTGTTGTCGTAGTAATGTTTGTTTTTGTTTGACGCATAGCCATCGGCCCACACAATGTTTCCAAAGTGATTGTTTCTGTAATGGCTAAACAAACCGCCCAGTGTAGCTTGTATGTTGCGTCTGTCAAAGTTCAATGCAAAGGTGCTGCCGTAATAAATGTTATCTAACCATCGTCTGCGAATTACATCTGCACGATTGCCTGCCACAGAATCGTCAAATGCGGGTAAGTATTTTGATAGTCTTTGATTTACTTTGTATTGCTCGTAATAGCCTTTGCCAATTGTAGTAAATAGCCCTGCATTAAAACTAAAATGCTGCGCAAAGCCTTGTGTAAAATGTAGCTGATAGTGTTGTTGTTGATAGTTGTCTATTTCGTTGCGCCAGGGCAATTCTTTTGCGCCATAATCTGTACCGGCAGTGTTTTTTCTTCTGTTGGTTTTTAAGTCTTCTTCCGAAATGCCATTCCATGCCTGATAAGTTTTTTCGCGTCCAGAAAATGTAATAAACTTGAGCATAGTGCTTTTGTGCTGAAAACCTGCAGTAACAAAATAACTCCAAAGGTTGCTCGATGCCCGTTCAATGTATCCACTGCTGCTGATGCTTGATAGCCGCCCTTCAATAAAAAACTTATCTTTTATCATGCCAGTGCCGCCTTTGGCGGTCAATTTCACGGTGTTAAAAGACCCTCCCGAAACCGAGAATTCTCCGTAAGGCTTCATGGCTGTGCGCTGTGTTTTTACATTTACCGATGCGCCAAATGCCCCCGAGCCATTAGTGGAAGTGCCAACACCTCTTTGAATCTGAATATCTTCTACGCTCGAAAACAAATCGGGGGTGTTCACCCAAAATACATTTTGAGATTCGCCATCGTTTACCGGAATGCCATTGATGGTTACGTTTATGCGAGTAGCATCGGTTCCTCTAATGCGAATGCCAGTGTAGCCCACGCCAGCTCCGGCTTCGGAGGTGGTTACTACCGATGGCGTGAAATCGAGCATGATTGGCAAATCTTGTCCGAGGTTCACACTTTCCATATCCTTTTTTTTCAAGATGCTGAAGGTGGTAGGTGTGTTTGTAGTTGCTCGGGTTGCCGTAACTACTACTTCATCTTTAAGAATTGTTTTTACAGAATCTTCTGTTTGCTGCGCAAAAGTTGCGAGCGGAAATGCGATTAAAAATAACTTCTTCATAAGCTTTGATTTTTTAATGTTCAAAGCCTTCCGAACGAAAGAGCGCACGCAGGCTGCCGCAAAAAAAAATGCGGCTGCTCTGCTTTCATTTCCTACGCACGTATAAACGTGTTCAGGTTCGAAGGGACTCTCTCAATCCTTGAATAAAACAAGGATACCCCCAGAAAGCAGCCGCAAACATACACGTATATTTTTGAAATCATAGCAGTAATTTTGTTTTGGAAAAGTTTTAGCAGCAACTATTTTTTGATATTAAAAAGAGATTATTGCACCTACTTATATGAACATCAAATGGCGAATTGCTCAGTATCTTGAATTGTTTTGGTGGAAGCGCTACCTACACAATAAAACCAAAGCAGATTACCTGAAGTGGAAAAAACAATACTGGGAAAATCTATTTAAAAAATTAGAGAATGATGTTGTTGTGCAGCACAGTGATAAAGTTATTGACTTTGGTTGTGGCCCGGCAGGCTGTTTTGTTTTGCTGTCGCAAAACAAGGTTATAGCTGTAGATCCGCTTATTGATAAATACCAGCATTCGCTTTCGCACTTTGCCAAGCAAGATTATCTAAACACAACTTTTGTGGCTTCTACAATAGAGGCGTTCAATGTAAATGAACAAGCAGATGTGGTGTTGTGTATGAATGCTATTAACCATGTAAATGATATTGATTGTGCAATGGATGTTGTTTGTGCAGCTGTGAAAAGTGGCGGTAGTTTAGTAATCAGTATTGATGCGCACAATTACAGTTTTTTAAAGTGGCTGTTTAGGCTCTTGCCGGGCGATATGTTGCATCCGCATCAATACAATCTTGCGGAGTACACAAGTATGATTGAAAGTAGAGATATTCGTGTTTTAAACACAATTAAATTGACAAAAGGTTTTGTGTTCGATTATTATGTTGTGGTAGGGGAGAGGCGATAAAATAAGATTTATGTAGTACTGGAAATCTCCGGAATAGAGAATGAAGTTGTGATATAACACTGTTTTGCACTTGATGAAAGTAATTTTCTGTTTTTCTGTAACCTTTAGTTAAATGCTGCCGTAAGAGAAGGCATAACAAGTAAATAAAGAATTATGAAAAACGTATTAACAACCTTAGCCGCAATAACAACCTTCTCAGTTTGTGCTTTCGCTTCTAATCCGGGTGCAAAACATGTGTTCAAGGATGCAAATGCAGATGTTGCTTTGGAAGTTGAACGTAATAAAGGCGAAGTAGCCCTTCATATACTTGCACAAGATATGGCTCAATACGACCACATTGTTATTGAACGCAGTGGAAACGGAGGTGAGTTTTTTAGTCAAGTAAAATATGTACAAACCGAGGGTGCAGATATTGAAGATGGCAATTATGTTTTCCGTGCCGATAAATATCCTTTGCCAAACAATACAGTTAGTTTTTACCGCATAAAAACAGTTGGTAAAGATGGTTCTACCAGAACTTTTCCAAGTGTAGAAGTGGTTGCCAGCAACTAAAATAAGACGGCTAACCGAGCCAATTAACCATTCCATAGTCACCAAACAAAGTGTCCATAATCAGAAGAGGGTTGCCACGTGCAACCCTTTTTGATTTTGTGGTGTTACCAAAGGTTGTTCAATAGATTTTTATTGTAGTTCTTTTTTCTTTAGTAGCGAGTGTGGCAAAAAGCATTTGCGTAACCAAGTTTGGTACTTCAATCAATTCATGTTGCTTTAGCTGAAGTTGCTTAACTGTTCTTCCCAAAATATCGGTAAATGTCAATATCGCTTTTTCGTTTTCACTTCCTGTAATTTGAATGTGCTTTCTTCCATTCAGCAATAGTTGTTTTAAAGCAATTTGTTCCGATGCAATTTCGCTGTTTGAAGATGCTACTGCCGTGTCGGCTATTTCAAAAACATCTACACCGGCTTCTACCAAATGGCCAGAAGATGCATAATCGCTTGTGTAAAATGTTGCTTTCATATTTGCAGTTGGCTGCATGTAGTCTTTAACTCTATGTTTCAAAAACTTCCATTGGCTTTGATGAGCATCGTTATACAAAACAAGTTCTATTGTTTTTGTGTCTATACCATTGCTGAGTTGCACCATAAAAGTATCGTTAGGTGTTCCATTTCCACCATCATTAAAAAACCACCGATAGTAACTGATGTAAGGATTGGATGTATTGCTTAAATCAAAAATAGGAGAGGAGAGTATTGTGTTGCCATCATCCACATCATCATCACCGGCTTGTGTACCATTGTTTCCGGTAAGGTAGCATTCTTGATTGAGGTCGTTAACTACATCGGTGCCGGGGTTAGAGGCGGCTCCCTGAAAAGTAGTGCCTACTGGTTTTGCGCGTACCCATTTACCAGCTACTGCTGTGCCGCTACGTTGCCAATTGTAGTCGAAGGTGAAGTCATCGTAATAGCCATTTTGAAGAATTAGAGTATGGCTATTTGTGCTTGGAAAAATTGGTAGTGTATCGCGTTTAGTTCGCCAAGCCCATTTGCCCGAATGAACAATGTAATTGCCTTGTGCCAAATCGCAGGCAGTAAATTTTCCGGAAGCATTAGTTTCAAAATATTGCAGTTGGTTACTGCCTGTAAGCTGTAAGCGAAGTTGGGTAAATGGAATTGGAAGGCCGGTAAAAGAATCGCGCACTTCAATTTCTGTTTGCACGGTTGATATTGGATTTAACTCTACATCCAGCGTTGTTAGTACCCCGTTTTTTAATTCTACGTTAGTGATAGTTTTGGTAGCATAACCAGCCCGCGAAAAACGAATGTTGTAAGTGCCGGAATCTACTATTCCGGTGGCGTAGCTGCCAGTGATTTTTGTATTGTCTTTTGCGCTGCTGCCAAGTATTTCGATCAATACATTATTAAGCACAACGCCACATACGCTATCTTTTACTATGCCTTCTAAATAACAAGCGCGTTTGTAAGTAGGTTTCAATATATATAAGCCTTCTTCGATATCGCTTGCTATAATATTGCCCGATGGTAAAAATGACCACACTCCCCACGCACCATGAAAACCGCCACCTTGATTTCCGCTCCAACTTGGAGATGTATCGAAATTGCCTACTTCCACAATATTATGCTTACGCGAAACATCATGAATGGTAATTCCTTCGGTGTAGTATGATGAAATGCAGTAATCATTCATCCAGTAGGTATTGTGAATAATTGCATTGCTGCCCGCTTTGTGTTGTATGCGGTCGGTTTCGGTTACATTGTTTAAATCGCTTACATCATAACATGCTAAGAATGAGTTTTCTCTTTCATCGGTTGTAAACAAGTATTTGCCCGAACTATCTAACCAGCAGTTGTGCGAAAAATCGCTTGGTGTGCTCCATGTTGCCAGTGTTTTTTGTGGCAGATTGGTGAGGTTCTTTTGTTGCACATCAATAACTTTAATAAACCCATCGTTGATGTGTGCTGCCCACAAGGTATCATTTCGGGCAAAACAATCGTGCACATAGTTGTTGTCGAAATTTCCTATAATAGTTGGGTTCCAGGGGTCGGGTTCTAAATTCAAAAATATAGTGCCGCCATTACCAACATTTGGCCCATTGATGTATGCAATCCCTTTTTCATCAATGAATACAGTGTGCGATTTTGTAAGCCCAAGTGGTTGAATTGTTTTAACCCTTATGCTGTCGGGTAGTTTCGATAAATCAACTATCTGCAATCCACCTCCGCCTTCGTTGGTGATGTAAGCGAAGTTTTTGTAGTGTCTTACTTCGCGCCAAAAGGTATTTGTACCATTAATAAATTGTACCTGAACGGGCGCTGCGGGGTTACTGATGTTTACAATTGACAATCCATTTTCGGTGCCTACCAATGCATATTCGCGCCCCAGCGAGTCTGTATAGCCATCCAAATTTGCAACCGACACATTACCGTAACTCAACTTGCCAAGTTGTTGCAGGTTTTTGTTTTGAGTAAATGCTGTTGTATAGAACAATAGCGATGCAAGAAAGAAGTATATTCTCATGTTGAAAAAAATAAAAAAAGCACCACAGTAATTATGGTGCTTTCGGTATGCTAAAATACATTCAAAATTATTGGTTGAACTATTTATCTTTTTTAGGAAGCGCATCGTTCATTCCATTTACTACATCGTTGGTAATGTTAAATGCTTCATCGTGGTATAAAAGTGGTCCGCCTTTGATGTGGCTGAAAATGAAATTATATTTTTTATCGGCATTATAAACCGCTAAAAATGAATCTAATTTATCTTGCAATTGTTTGTTGAAGGCCTCTTGGTCGTCCATAAAAGATTTGCCCATTCTATCGCGCATTTCCTCAAGTTCTGCTTGTTTTTTATACATTTTTTCTTGTGCAGCTTCGCCTTCGCTTTGGGTCATCATAGGTGCGCGTTGTTGCAACTCGTACACCTCTTTTTGAAATGCCGCTACACGCTGCTGAAGTGTGTTTTCTATATTAGATTGCTTTTTTTGCAACTCGGCTTTCTTTTCTTTAAACAGTATGTAGTTTTGCTCTAAAGAATCCAAGTCCACATAGGCAATCAATCCACTTTCTTTTAGTTCTACGCCCGCTTTTGCAGCAACCGGTGTTGTTGTTTTTTTATCACTTGGTTTTAGTACAAGAAAAAACAATACAATTACAGCAACTAACAAAACGCCATTCAAGGCATACAATACGGTATCTTTCATTTTTGATTTTTAAGCCGCCAAAGATAGATGTATTTGTAAATGTTTTTGCAGATTAGTTTGTACTATTGAAATTCTCGATGGCTTTTTTTACACTGCCATGTCTAAGTAGCTGTTGTTTGGCTTCATCATATTCTAAATTGGTAGCTTCCTGAATCATTCGGGTGCCGCGGTCTAAAAGTTTTTCGTTGGTCAATTGCATATTTACCATACGGTTTCCTTCAACTCTGCCAATTTTTATCATCACTGCTGTTGAAATCATATTTAATACCAACTTTTGCGCTGTGCCCGATTTCATTCGTGTGCTTCCGGTTACAATCTCTGGACCCACAATTACTTCTATAGGGAAATCGCTTTGGGCGGCAATTGGAGTGCCTTCGTTGCAAGTAATGCAGGCAGTGGTAATTCCATTTGCCCGGCATTGTTTTAAAGCGCCTACCACATAAGGTGTAGTGCCCGATGCTGCGATGCCTACCACCACATCAGTAGTATTTATATTGTAGCTGAGTAAATCTGCCCAACCTTGCTCTGTACCGTCTTCGGCAAATTCTACCGCTTTGCGAATGGCGGCATCGCCACCGGCAATAAGCCCAATTACCATGCCATGCGGCACGCCATAAGTTGGCGGGCATTCGCTGGCATCTAAAATACCCAGCCTGCCACTGGTGCCTGCGCCCATGTAAAACAATCTGCCGCCTGCAATTATTTTATCGGTTACGGCATCTACCAATTTTTCGATTTGCGGAATGGCGGCTGCTACTGCATTTGCTACTTTGGCATCTTCAGCATTGATGTTTGCGAGCAATTCGGCAGTAGTCTTTTTTTCTAAGCTATTATATAAGGAAGCAGATTCGGTATATTTAATCATATAACAACGAAAATAGAAGGCTTTTTGTTAATGCCGATGTTGAAGTAAAATTGCTACTTAACAATCTGCTGTTAATAAACATTTTGCATTTTGAAGCAAACGGCTACATTTGTGCCAATTATTAATCAAAATTAAATTAAAACTATGAAAGGTATTTTCAAACCGTTTTTGATGGCTGCAACTGTAGCAGGATTGTTTTTTGTTAGCTCTTGTACCAAAACTTGCGACCCAGGTTACGAAGGTTCTGATTGCAAAACAGAAGTAAGAGCGAAGTTTTTAGCTAACAACAAAGTTACTACTGATAATTGTGCTGGAGCTGGTTACAACCTATCTATCACTGCTGATTCTGATGTTGAAACTATTGTATTCAGCAACTTAGGTAATTTTTCAACTCCTGCAGTTGTTAAAGCTCAAGTTTCTGATACTTCATTCTCTTTTACAAGCTTCGTTGATGCTACTGGAAGAAAATTCACTGGTACTGGAACATTAACAGGTAACACTATCAATTTAACTTATACTGTAGTTTACACTGATAATACAAGCGAAAGCTGCACAGTATCAATAGCTCTATAATTTATTGTATATAGTAGCTTGAAAATAAAAAAGACCATGCGATTTCGCATGGTCTTTTTTATTTTCAGAAAGAAAGAAATATTAGTTTCTTTTCTTTTGATTTTCAACGTCTGTTTTTGCAGGGTCTGAGTTACGTTGTTTCTGTATTTCTTCAACAGTTTTAGCTCCACCGCCACGTTCTTTTTGAGGATCTTTCGGTTCTTCTTTTTTAGCCACTACTGGTTTTGGAGCAGGTTTAGCAGCAGGTTTTTTGCCACCTTTTGATGCGGCAGCAGTAGCAACAGCTACCAAAGAGTCGAATTGCGCAGTAGCAACGGTCAAAACTTCTGCATCGCATTCAGCCGCAACTTCGGCTTCTAAGGCTGTAAGTTTTTCATCTACCAAGCTTTGAAGTTTGGCATTTTGCTCGTTTGTAAGTTTTTCGGTTTCAGCAGCATTGTTGCAACTGCTAAGTGTTGCTGCCATAGCTCCGCAAACACCCAATACAAGAAATATCTTTTTCATGTTATTATTCGTTTATTGTTGTTAGTTAATTATTGAGCAGGTGTGGCAGCGGCTTGTAGTTCGGCAACTTTAGCAGCAACTTTAGCTTCTTTTTCGCTTTCGCAAGCGGCTTTTAATTCTGCACGTTTTGTTTCAGCTACTGCAGTAAATGCTGAATCAACCTTGGTGGTGATTTCTTCTTCAGATAGCGGAGTGAATTTTTCGCCACAACTTACCAATGTAAGCGCAGAAAAACTACCGGCTACGAACAAAGCGATTAGTCCTTTTTTCATGTTGTAATTTTTTTATTTGTTAGATAATAATTGCGAATGTACATTTATGAGAATAAAAATCACAAATTGCTTGTTATTGGTTCATAAAATTATTTTGCACACAGTGTGAATAGGATTCATTTTGAAAGATTTTCCATAAAATGATTGTTTTGATATTTTGCTTTAAACAGTGTGAATGTGAGTAGATAGCCAACAATGAGAAATGCTGAAGCTGTTTAATATATTGAAATTGTTTTTGCGTTGCTGTTCTTTGGTTCGCATCATGGCTGGTTTTTGTATAAAACAACCGCGCCATTACTAGCGTAACTTGCGAAGCGAAGTAATCTCAAACAAAAGCGTAAAGAACTTGGCTGTTTTGTTGTAATAACTAATGCAAAAAAATATGATACACACTAAGCACGAAATACTGGATGCCTTGAATGGAAATACTCAAAATTTTATGGATGAAATTCTCAAAATGAATAAAGCGGATTTTGAGAATGCAGCAAAAGGGAAATGGTCGCCAGGGCAACATTTGGTGCATTTGATAAAAAGCATTAAGCCAATAAATTTTGCACTTTCATTGCCCCCTTTTGTGCCGTATTTATTGTTTGGAAAAGCAAAAAATGTACACAGAACTTTTGAAGAGATTAAGCAATTCTACCAAGCAAAACTTGCAGATGGTGCCAAAGCAACGGGTGCTTACATACCCTCAGAGGTGTTTTTTGCCGATAAAGAAAAATTGGGCAATACTTTTAGAGATGAAACAAAAAAAATGGCAAAAAAATTAACTGCTAAAAAAGAGGAGGAGATTGATACAATGCTGCTTCCACATCCAATTTTGGGCAAATTGACCTTGCGCGAAATGTTGTTTTTTACTGTTTATCATGTTGAACATCACACAAAATCGGTGCGCAGTTCAAAATAGTGTAACCAGTGCAAAGAGCAGCATTAAACTTTCCATTACAATGTTGTACCACCAATCGGGGCTTTCGGGTTTTGTAAACTGAATGCAGATGCTTGATAGACCAATTACTAAAAGTTTTTTTACGGTTATTGATTGTTCTATTGGTAGATACAATGTTGCACAAGCAGCCAACAGCATCAATAAGAAACTAAATCGCTGCGAAACTTTCCATCCTTTTTTCTTTACTAATGTTTGGTGGTTTTCATTTGTATCGCGCAGCAAATCGCGATGGTCGAAAAGCAAGGAGAGTGACGCTACAAAAAACAGTCGTTCAAAAAACAGTATCCACAGGCTGCTTTGTGCATAGTTTCTTGAAACCAGCAGAACTGTTGCTAACGCCCACATAGCACCAACTACCAAGTGTTTTATCTGATAAAAATCGCGCAGTCTTTTCCATCCATTTTTTGTTTTCACTATTGGTAAAAAGTATGCACCCGAAACCAACGCTACCAACGCCACCTTTAAATTTTGCTGAAGATTAAGTTGTAAGAAATAATACATTGCAAGAATTGCAGATACCACAATTACAACAAGTTGCAGCGTAGGGTTGTGCGAAGATGGCTTTTCTCCCGGATGCAAATAAAGTCTGGCTCGCATCAATGCGTAGCTACATATTGTAGCAAAAAAATTAAAAAGAATTGGAATGGTTTTTTGATATGTAATTACATCAAATAACTGCCGCTCGCTTGCTGTTGTAAATAAGGCTGCGGCAAAACCGAGCAACAATAGATTTAATAAATATATCAATGTGATGTGCCGTGATTAAATGATAATACAATCTTGCCGAATTGCTCTTTTTGAGCCATCCTGTTAATAGCTTTTTGTGCATCATTAAAATTGAATACGCTATCAACAACTGGTGTAATTTGTTTTTGTTCAACAAACTTAATCATGGCACTAAATTCTTCAGCCGAGCCCATTGTGGAACCAAGCAACGATAATTGTTTCCAAAATATTTTTTGAGGATTGAGGTTGTTGAAATTGCCGTTTGTGCCACCATAAAATGCTATGCGTGCTCCTGGGTTTGCTACGTCTATCAGTTTATTAAAACTTTCGCCAGCCGCGCTATCAATAATTACATCAAATCCACTGCTTTCTTCCAGTAGCAGTTTTTGCCAGTTGTCTGTATTGTAGTTTATACCTCCCGTTGCGCCCAGTTCTTTGGCTCTTTCAATTTTATCATTGTTGCCCGATGTTACATATACTTTTGCTCCGGCAGCTATTGCAAATTGCATGGCAAATAATGCTACGCCACCACCGATGCCCGAAATTAGCACTTTGTCGCTGCTGGTGGCTTTTGCTCTCGAAAAGAGTGCCCGGTAAGCCGTCAATCCGGCAAGTGGCAATGCGGCAGCTTCTTCAAACGAAAGTAATGGCGGTTTGGGTACAACATTTTCTATGGCAACACACACGTATTCTGCAAAAGTGCCATTTTCGGGTAGTCCCAATATTTTGAAATCTTTTGATTGTGCATTTTGGTTGTTGCCCCAATGCTGCGAAGGGTTAATTACTACTGCTTTACCTATCAAACTATTGTCGGTATTTACACCGGCAGCTTCTACAATTCCGCTGCCATCGCTGCCCAATATAATCGGAAACTTCAACCCTGCGTATTGCCCTTTTTGAATCCATAGGTCGCGATGATTTATTGCTGCTGCTGCAATTTTTATCAATACTTCGCCCTCTTTGGGTTGCGGTTTTTCCGTTTCTTGAATTTCGAAGGGAGTGTTTATTGCTTTAAGAACTAATGATTTCATATTGTTATACTTTTATATGTGTGCGGATGTTTATGTAAAACCATCAACCTCGTAATGCGAACAAAGTTAGCTAAATGAATTGGTTGCCTCAAACGAAAAACACTCATTACAAGCTGAAAATCATATATTCGCGCCCTAAATAAAAATTATGGCACAAGTATTGGTGATTAATAATTTGCGTAAGTTCGCAGCCAAAATTTTCGACATGGGCAAAAACAAACCAACCAAAAAAGCAGCAGTAAAAGCAAAGCCAGCTTCCCCAAAAACGGTAGCTAAGGCTAAATCGGCTGCCAAAAAAGCAACGGCAAAACCTATTGCTAAAAAAACAATTGCAAAACCCGTAGCTAAAAAGGTTGTAAAACCAGTTGCTAAAAAAGCAGCAAAGCCTGTGGCGAAAAAGAAAGTGGTTGCCAAACCAACAGCAAAAAAAATAGTTGCTAAGCCAGTAAAGAAAACTGTAGCTAAACCTGTGGCAAAGAAAGTGGCAACAAAACCGACAAAAAAAGTGACACCAAAAGCAGTTAAAAAAGTCGTTAAACCAGTTGCTAAAAAAGCAACACCAAAACCTGTAAAAAAAGTGTCGAAGCCAGTAACAAAAAAAGTAGTAACAAAAGCAGTTGCTAAAAAAGCAGCTAAACCAGCTGCAAAATCGGTAGCTAAAAAAGTTGTAGCAAAACCAACGGTAGCAAAAGCTACAAAAGCAGTACTAGCTAAAAAGGTTGTGGTGGCAAAGCCTGTAGCAGCAGCAAAAGCAAAACCAGCAGTTGCTGTGAAACAAAATGAAAAGAAAGCCGTAGAGACTTCTGTATCTAAACAAAAACAGAAGATTATGGTTTCAACAGCAAAAGCGCCAACTACTACTTTGGTAAATAATGAAATGCCTACTGTTCGCTACAGCGATGATGATTTAAAAACATTCAAAGAATTGATTGAAAAGAAATTAGAGTCGGCTCGCGAAGAATTGAAAGACCTTAAAGATTCATTGGATAATCACAATGAAAGCCTTGCGGGCAATAAGAGTTGGAATATGGAAGAAGGTTCAGATACTTCCGATATGGAGTATATGATGAATCAGATTTCGCGCCAGCATCAGTATCTAAGAAATTTAGAAGCAGCATTAGTGCGTATCGAAAACAAGACTTATGGAATTTGCCGAGTTACCGGAAAGTTGATTCCTAAAGAACGTCTTAGATTGGTGCCACATGCCACATTAAGTGTTGAGGCTAAACAAAGTCGCAGACCCGAAGATGCTTCGCCAGGCTTGGCAAACGCGCCAATTGCAGGCAGCGATGAAATACCTTCGTTTAATGAAGATTGAACAAAAAACAATAATGATATTTGAAAGGCGAGTGGCAACATTCGCCTTTTTTATTTACCCAATATCTACAACTCTAAATACTCCGCATCATGCTGTACAGGGTAGCGCATCAAGAGTTTTATTGCACGATTTACATCTAATTGTTCAAAAAATATTTTGTTCAACACTTGAAGTATCGGTGCAGGCTGGTTCACATGTTCTACTATCAGTTTGCCAATTTGTAAAGTGCGAACGCCTTCGGCAACTTCGCCAATACTCTCTAAAATTTCCTGCAATGGTTCGCCTTTTGCAATGCGATAACCAACACTGT
>CAZYXR010000012.1:17787-20748 GCA_964650845.1 uncultured Chitinophagaceae bacterium | reverse complement strand
GCAAGTTGCTATTAAATCGCCAATGCCGGCCATTCCTAAAAAAGCTCTTTTATCGGCACCTAATGCTTTACCTATGTAAATCATTTCGGCCATGCCACGTGTAATTAACATGGCACGTGCGTTTTCGCCATACCCCAAACCGCTCAATGCGCCAGAAGCTAATGCCACATAGTTCTTTAACACACCTGTAAGTTCTATGCCCAAAATATCTTTATTGCCATACACTTGAAAACGCTCGCTGCGCAAACAAGATTGACCTTCTTTTATTACTTCATCAAAGCGACTTGCAATTACCGTAGCCGCAGGTTGGTGTTCTGCAAGTTCGGCAGCAAGGTTAGGACCAGCCAGGCATCCAACGCGCACCACTCCGGTTTCTTCGCGAATAATTTCGCTCATTGTTTTTATCTGTTTCAACACAATGTTCTCAGGAGTTGCTGTTGAAAGGTCAAACTCGGTATGTAAACCTTTTGTTGCATGAATAACAATATGATCGGGGCGTAGAAAGGGCGATACATCCTGTATCATGCTTTTGAAATACTGCGAGGGCACAACAGGGAAAATAATATAGCAATGCTCGGCTAATTCTTGAAAACTTTCAACCACATGAACACGCTCGTGAAACGTATGACCGCGATATTGCCTTGTAGCACGAATTTGTTCGGCAACTTCTTTGGTGCGCTCATATAAAAACACACGCATGTTTTCGGCAAGTAGGTTGGCAATTGCCGAACCAAAACTTCCTGCACCAATTACTCCTGCTATCTTTTCTCTCATTGTTATTTTGCTTTGCTAAATGGTTTATAACCATTTGTGTAATTCATATCCATCTAATCGGTTATGATAGTAATACAACAGTTTTAAATCTTCGCTTTCATAGGCATTGCCACTTTTTTTAATTGGGTTTGAAACATGATAAAGATTCACGTTTTTCATGCTATGCTCTACAATTTTATCAATACCCCAGCGCAACTCGGGCGAAGTTTGAATTTCGCCATTGCTCGCCATTTCTTTCAACTTGTCTTTTAGCTTTCCAATAGATTCGAAAAGTTCTTGCTCGGGAATTGAAATGTCTTCAATTGGTGTTCGCAACAAGGTGAATAAATCAACTTTTGGGTAGCGTTTTTTTATCAATTCAAAAAATGTAAAACACACTAAGTTGCTAGTGAGAACGGTGTTTACTTTCCAGTAGCTATCAACAATCTTTTCGCTTAAAATTTTTGTATATTCTTCATCACGTTGTTGGTCGTCTGTTAGCTCGCCATTGGTCATAAAATATCGTTTTATGTCAATGGGATGCCCCAAATGATTGAAGCTGTTACCGTTTTCATCCACTTCATTACCAAAAACATCCATTACATTACCCAAAGAGATTGTGAGCGATGAACTTGCAGTAAGGAATTTTAGTATAAAGCGAACCATCTTAAACGATGTAGAATATTCATCGTTTTCGCGTATGTACAAATGCTTTCCAACATCTTTTAGGTAGTCGTTTATCAAGCCGGAAGCTTCTAAAACGAAGTGGTAATTTATCACCATTGGTACCACATAAAACTTTGGTGCCAGCTCTTCGGGAAAGTTTTTGAAGTGCAACTTTTGGGCTTCAACGGCTGTGCCCAATAATCCGAGTTTTAGTTTTTTCTCTAACATACCGGAACGCGAACGCGTGCCACCCGGAAAAAAAATGCTGTGTGCGCCTCGTTGCAATGCCACACATGAATATGTTTTTAATGCTTCAAGGTAAAAACTATTCTTTTTTCGCCTATCCACTTTGTATGCTCCTAAACGGCTCATAAAGTAGGAGAGGAGTTTGATGCTGAAAAGATTTAAACCCGCGCCATAGGTGAATGCAGGTAAACCAAGTTCGTTGAGCACCCAGCCAACCATTATGGAGTCCATATTGCTAAAATGGGTTGGCACTACTATCAAGGTGCCTTTTTCCGAAAGTTTGCGTATGCGTTCTATATCGCCAGTTATTGGAATTTTTTCATGAATTGTTCTTGCGCCTGCGCTCAAACTTTTAAACCATTTACCGGGTGCTGCATTTAATACGCGCCCGAAAAACTGTGGTAATATTGTGCGCGCTAATTGAAATGAACCATTGTCGAAGTTGCCGGTTATTTCATGAATGTATCTGTCTAAAATTTCGTTGGTAAGTTGTTGCGATGTGATGCTGCTATCTTCTGCACCAATTTTCATAAACTTACTTTTTACGCTTGCCCAAAATGTGCGTTCATCGGGCGGGTCGGCTTTCCACGGCTTTTCGGTAAGGCGCACTCTTTCTTGAAAAAGCACCTTGGCTAATTCTTCTTTTAACTTTTCATCATTATGTAAACGGGCATAAAGTTTTTCGATTGTAGCATCTTTTACCTGTGCCATAAAACCATCGCGGTCTTCGGCAAGTTTAGATATTGGCCATTGCCCTACATCTTCAATTACATAAGGCAGCGGATATGATTGATTAGTTGATTGTTTTCGTTGCTCCATTTGTTTCCTGCTTGTTGAAATACAATAGTTTGTAAGTATCTCAACTGTTACAAGGTTATAAAAACAATTGATACTTACAAACAACGGTGTTCTTGGTGAGATGTGAGTTTTTGATTTTTTGAAAAATCGGTGAAACTTTTTCGTAGAAGTAGGCGTACAAGAACACGAACCAAATCTAAAATACCTATGGAAATCCTATTAGCCATGCTAGTAAACTTTTCTATCGTACGCGATGACGTGCATTTGGACTTTGCTAACCTAAGCAAAGAAGAAATAACACGCATCACAATGGAGTACGAAGCGAAGCAAGAGTAAACCACATTCCCCGCTAAAGCCAAAAGAATGTTGCCTGATGCTTTGCATCAGAAAGAAAATAAAAAAGGAGCCATCAGGCTCCTTTTTTTTATGCTTACAATTTTGTGAATCGCTTTTGCAGAACTGTGTTGCCTTGTATTACTTCAATAAAATATATTGCTG
>CAZYXR010000012.1:15318-17777 GCA_964650845.1 uncultured Chitinophagaceae bacterium | reverse complement strand
CAAGTTTGCTAACATCAAAAGCAACAATACTTTTTTCGGTTACAACGTTTTCAATCTTTTTGCCTGTGTAATCGTAGATTGAAATTTGCGATTGCAAATTTTGAGATGGATGAATTTCTACTTTCAATACATTGATAGCAGGATTAGGATAAAGGGAAAACAAATTGTTGTTTGCGTTTAACTCGCTTACATTAACACCTATTACATTGTGTGCTGCCGAAATACCTTCGCAACCATTGGCATCGGTAACAACCACTGCATAATCGCCATTTTGTGTGGCCGTTACAGATTGATTATTTCCATTTGGAACATCAACTCCGGCAAACTGCCAACGATAACTGCTGAAATTTTGAGTGCTTAACTCATTACCATTTTGTATTACGGTAGGTGATGGTGAAGTGTTTTCAGTTAGGGTTAAAGTAACAACACTGTCGCAAGAATTTACAGCAGTATAAGTGGCAGTAAATATACCGCCCTGAGTAAGTGTTTGGTTATTAAAAGTATAACTTTCGCCACTGCAAAATTGGTCGGCAAGATTTGTAGATTTTTCATCCAACATGGTTATGTCTAAGTTTACAGTGCTGTCGCAGCCATTTTCGGCTGTAAGCAATGCACTGTAGGTTCCACTTTGAACAATAACTTGACCGTTAAAAAGATAACTAGCATTGCCGCAAGTTGTTTCGGTTAGTTGGGTTGTTTTTTTCTGTAATACAGTTACGTTTACCGATGCTGAATCTACACACACCGAGTTTGGAAACGATACAGTAACTGTGTATCGAGTGGTTTGTGTAGGCGACACGAAAATAAAGTTGCCCGATTCGCCATTGCTCCAGTTGTAAGTTGAGCCTCCGGATGCATTTAGTGTAGTTTGCGCTCCGCTGCAAACAGAAAAATCTGCGGTAACACCCGCAGTAGGTTTTGCAGACGAAACAACACTTAATGTTATTGAATCTTTACAGCCATTATTATCAATACCAATAATTTTATAAACGGTGGTGCCAAATATTGTAACAGGAATGTTATTGCCGGTAAAGTGGCTGAGTCCGCTCGACCATTCATAGCTACTTGCCCCGCTTGCATTTAGTGTTACCTCGTCTCCATCACAAATCTGCTGAGGGCTATAGCTACCATTGATACTTGGTTTTGGATGAACCGTGATGTAAGCGGTTTTGGTGGTTGTATTTTGACCGTTGCCATTTATTGCTGTTAGTGTAACATTGTAATTTCCAGGGGCATCATATCTTATCGAAGGGTTTGCATCTGTAGAGCTAGTTGGAAAGCCTCCTGGAAAACTCCAATTGTAAGAAGTAGGTTGATTGGTAGATAAGTTGGTGAATGTTACATACGAGCCGCTACATACAGATGTAGGTGTTGCACTAAATTGAGCCGTTGGTGGTACTCCGGTTTGCAAGCCAACTATATTAATATTGTCGAGATAAAGATTGTTTTGAAAGTTGTTGTAACTCTCAAACTTTATACGTACTGCATTGTTGCCTTTGTAGGCATTTAGATTTATTTCGTAACAAGCTGTGCCTACTGTACCTGCCAAACACCAATCTGTATTGATGGCAGGAATAAAATCTACTGTTGAGGTGTTTGATGTTGCAAAAGTTCCCGATCCATTTTCGCCACGTGCAAAAATGCGTGTCCAAGTAGCTCCACAGTTTGTAGAAACATACACAATCAATGAATCGGATGAACTTTGATTGTATCTTCTATACGCGTGGTCGAAACGAAGCTTTACAGTATCGAACCCTGTAAAGTTTAGTGGTGGTGTAATCAAGCCATCACGCTGCCCGGCTGCATCATAACTGTAAAATGGAATACGCACCGATTTGTTTCCAGGCGTGGTGCCTCCTGTTGTTATTAGCTCCCACGATAAAGAATTGTCAGGGTTTTCAATCGTCCAATTATTGGTAGTAAGCGATGCGCTTTCAAATGTTTCGGTAAATGGTAGCGATATGCCTGGTGCACCAAAAACTACGAAGTTGTTTGTTTTACTATTGTTGTTTGCATTTGCATCCGATTGGTTGTTATTTATCGTAGCAGTAGTGTTTGCCGTGAAAGTGTGCGCTCCGGTTGTAGTTGTTTGTGCTGGTAAATTAACTGTTACTTCTGCTTGCGAAGCAAGATTGCCCGTCCAGTTAAAAGATGCAATAGTTCCATTGTCAATTCTATACTGAATAGTTGCAGCGGTTAATGTATTGGAACCATAATTTCTTAATACCACTTGAGGGGTAAAAGTGTTGCTGCATGAACTTCCAGTTGGTGCGTTAATTACTCTTATGCCTGCATCGTATTGCGATATAGAGCCTTGTGCGCACAATAATGCCTGATATGCATTTATTCTGCCACTGCCTAATTGACCAATGTAACTTGAATTTACAGAATTAATATTGTCGGCACTTGAAACTATGCAATTGCGCACTTGTGTAGGTGTAAAAGATGGATTTACCGAA
>CAZYXR010000012.1:5543-15308 GCA_964650845.1 uncultured Chitinophagaceae bacterium | reverse complement strand
TAAGCCGCACAAACCGGCTGTAATGGGCGATGCCATTGATGTTCCGTTATAGATGGCATAAGAATTTGTTGGGATTGTACTGTAAATGTTTGAGCCTGGAGCAGAAACGGTTACCCACGTTCCGTAATTTGAAAAACTTGATTTTGCATCGTTGCTGCTTGTTGATGCTACTGCAATAACATTTGTGTAACCTGCCGGGTAAAATGTGGTTGTTACTCCATCGTTTCCGGCTGCGGCCACCAATGTTTTACCCGAGTTAAATGCTGCATTCATTACATTATTTCCGGTGTTGCCGCCATATTCGCTTCCCCACGACATATTAATAACATTGGCACCATTGTTAGATGCCCAAGTTACACCTTCGTAACCATGCGAAACTCCCGCTGCCGAATTGGTAGCTTTTACCGGAATAATTTTAACCGAAAATCCAATTGAGGCATATCCAACACCATTGTTAGAAACTGCTGATGCGCAACCGGCTACATGCGTACCATGTGAGTAAGCTGTTGTTGGTGGGTTGGGGTCGTTGGTACCCAGTGCCACATCTCTGCCGGCAAGCATATTGGCGGCCAAATCTGGGTGGGTGGTTTGTACAGCATCATCTACAATTGCCACTTTAATATTTGTACTTCCTGTCGAAATATCCCAAGCGGCAGTTGCATTTATTTTATGCAAATGCCATCTGCCATTGTTGAAGTTACTTGCTGGTAAATCATTTGGTGTAAATGTATGTCGTAACAAAGGTACATGCTCGGCATATTCGGCAAAAGGCAATGCCGCCAAGTCTTTAATAAATGCATCAACAGCATCAGCTTGTTTAAAATAAATTCTGATGGTTTGTTTTAGCTCAATTTCTTTTGCAAAGTAAAATGAGCGTTGCACATTTGTTACATCATATTTTTTGAATAGCGAATTCAAAACTTCAAATTGATTTAACGGCACATTGCCGGCCTCGTCATTTGCAACATTCAGCCTGTAATTGTTTTGAAACTTGAAGTAAATTTCGCCATCGCGTCTATCCTTATACACTGTTTGCGAAAATGAATAATGGAATAACATTACAATTCCAGCTACAATACAAACTTGCTTCATTTTTTACTTGATATATGTTTGAACAAACATAAGAATTAGACGGAGTTTTTTGGGAGCTTAACAATTATCAAAACAGCATATTGAATTGTTAAACAAGCGGTATGAAGTTTAAGTGTGTTCTGCATGTTGATTATCTGTTGAGTCTCAATTACATACAATTATCACCTTGACATTTCGTTCATCTCATTGTATATTTATCATTGAACAAGCTATGAGAAATTATAAATTCAAGTCATTGAAGGTGTTTGCCTCCGATGAGTGGTTGGCAAACCGTACCCGAGAGTATCGCACTGTTTTCGATAGAATGGAAACCACTTATATAAGTGGCGAACTTGCTTTTTACAATAAGTTTTTTGACGAGCGCGATTGGGAGTGCTTAATAACTATGAAAGCATTTTCTCACATCAATGGAGAAAAGAAAGAACTTAGTTCGCAAGACGAAAAAAAGAAAGTGCGCAGCGATGAAAATGTAGTGTACATCAATAAAGGATGGGGCAACTCAAATCATGGTCTTTTTTGGACAAAGGGCGAATACACTTGGGAAGCCTACATTGATGGTGAACTTATTGGTTCGCGTAAATTTTTTGTAGAAGATGTGGGGCGAGTTTCACCCGAAAACAATCCGTATTTTAGCATACAGTCTATTAAGTTTTATTCGGGCGATTACAACGCGGTGAACGAAGAAGATAAAATCTATCTAAAAAAAATCAGCCGCAACACTACACAGTATTTATATGCCGAATTAAAATTCCGCAACAAGCTTTCGAGCGAATGGAATTGCGAACTTTTCTTCAATTGGTACAATGCATCAGGCTTATTGAAAGCCCATATTGAGCGACATAGAAAAATAGATGCAGGAAAAGAAAACGAGATTTTTACATTTAATGAAGGCTGGGGAAATGATGTGCCCGGTACTTGGAAAGACGAACACTATCGTTTGGAAATAGTGTTTATGGATACCCTTATTGCGGTTGTGCCACTCGAAACAGGTTTTGAAGACGAAGAAGGCGATATTACTGTTGGCAATGTGCCGCAATCCTATCTTTTATTAAATGAAGAGCCAATAGAACCAAATGAATCTTTAGAAGCACAGGTTGCTAAAATGGATGAATTGGTGGGTTTGGAAGAAATAAAAGAAGAAATCAAAAACCATGTTAAGTACTTGAATTTTTTGAAGCTGAGGCAAGAAAAAGGTTTCAGTGATGCCGAAAGTATCAGTTTACATAGTGTGTTTACAGGAAACCCAGGAACGGGCAAAACAACCGTTGTAAAGATGCTTGGGCAGATTTATAAAAGCATGGGTTTGTTGAGTAAAGGACATGTAAAAGAAGTTGATAGAACACATTTGATTGGAGAATACATTGGGCAAACTGCACCAAAAGTGAAAAAGGCTTTAGAAGAAGCAAAAGGTGGAATTCTTTTTATAGACGAAGCATATTCTTTAGCCCGCGAATCGGATGATTCAAAAGATTTTGGACGAGAAGTAATAGAAGTTTTGGTGAAAGAAATGAGCGATGGCAATAAAGACATCGCTATAATGGTTGCAGGTTATCCTCGCGAAATGGAAACTTTCCTCGATTCTAACCCGGGTTTGAAATCTCGTTTCAAACACTTTTTCCATTTTGATGATTACCTGCCGGAAGAACTTCATCAGATTGCGATTCTTGCAGCCAAGCAACGCTCTGTAAATATTACATCAGAAGCCGACAGTTATTTGTTTGATGCACTTACCGAGGCATTTCGCAATCGCGATAGGTCGTTTGGTAATGCGCGTTTTGCACATTCTACTATTGAGGAGGCAAAGATGAATTTAGGATTGCGATTAATGCAGCGCACCGATGTAAAAGAGTTGAACCCCGAGCAGCTTTCGCTGATTGAAATCAACGACATAAAAAAAGTGTTCGATGCCAAACGCAAGAAAAAAACCAAGATTAAAGTAAATGAGAAGTTGTTGCGAGATGCCTTGAGTGAATTGAATGGCTTGGTGGGCATTGGCAACATCAAAGAAGAAATAAATGAACTGGTAAAGCTTGTTAGATTTTACGAAGAAGAAGGCAAGGATATATTGAACCGCTTTTCGTTGCATAGCGTATTTATTGGCAACCCGGGTACCGGCAAAACCACTGTTGCGCGCATTATTGCTAAAGTTTATAAGGCATTGGGCTTGTTAGAGCGTGGGCATACAGTAGAAGTAGATAGGCAAGGTTTGGTGGCCGGATACATTGGGCAAACAGCATTAAAAACAGACGAAGTTATCAAAGAGGCTAAAGGAGGCATTCTGTTTATTGATGAAGCCTATTCTCTTGGCGAAGGCAACGACTACGGGCGCGAAGCTATTGAAACTTTACTTAAACGTATGGAAGATAAGCGAGGTGAATTTGCTGTAATTGTGGCTGGTTATACCGAACCAATGAATCGTTTTATTCTTTCTAATCCTGGTCTCAAATCGAGATTTGATCGCACCTATACTTTCAATGATTATTCGGTAAGCGAATTGGTAGAAATAGCACTGGATTTGTTGAAAAAAGAAAGTGTAATGCCAGATGAAGCCGCCAAAGAATACCTAAAAAATTACATCGCATCACTTTATGAAAGTCGCGATAAACATTTTGGTAATGCCCGCGAGATACGAAAGGTAATTGAACGTTCTATTCAAAATCAACATTTGCGTTTGGCCACATTAGAAAAATCTGAACGCACAAAAGAATCGCTTTCGATATTAATAGAAGACGATTTAAAAGAGTTAGATGATGTAGCTTCAAAAAAGAAAGGGTTGGGTTTTAGGTATTAAAGTATGATGGCGTAGTTTTATATTGGTTTTGCTACAAAAAGCACATTATTCATACTTCATTTCTATTTACAATTCAATGCAAATTTTACATTTGGAGTTGAAATAAAATTTATGATAAACAAAGTAGTGGCAAATGCCGATGAGGCAATAAAAGATATAAATGACAATGCCGTAATTATGCTTGGGGGGTTTGGCTTGTGTGGCATTCCCGAAAACTGCATTGCTGCATTAGTGCGCAAAGGTGTAAAAGGCTTAACATGTATTTCTAACAATGCCGGTGTAGATGATTTTGGTATTGGCTTAATGTTGCAAACCAAGCAAGTTAAAAAAATGATTTCGAGTTACGTGGGTGAAAACGCAGAGTTTGAGCGCCAATTGTTAAGTGGAGAATTAGAAGTAGAATTGATTCCGCAGGGCACGCTTGCTACCCGTTGCATGATGGCCGGATATGGCATTCCGGCATTTTACACGCCCGCAGGCGTAGGCACCGAGGTAGCTGCTGGTAAAGAAACTCGCGCATTCAAAGGAAAGGAATACTTAATGGAGCAAGCGTTTGAAAGCGATTTTGCAATAGTAAAAGCATGGAAAGGCGACCATGCCGGAAACTTGATTTACAAAGGAACTGCCCGCAACTTTAACCCCATGATGGCTATGGCAGGTAAAATTACTATTGCCGAGGTTGAAGAATTGTTACCTGTAGGTGAACTTGACCCAAACGAAATTCACACACCGGGTATTTATGTAAACAGAGTGTTTCAAGGTGCGCTTTACGAAAAAAGAATAGAGCAAAGAACGGTAAGGAAGTAATGTTAGAGATATATAAGTTATTGATGTTACACTATTCCTTTTTTATACTTTTTTGAAAACAGATTGACTTTTAACTTCTAATTGTATTTTATAAAATGAAACCTCAACCAAAAATATATTTTCGCAACTGATGTATGCTGTAATAGATGTTGAAACCACAGGTGGCAGCCCAGCGGTTGACAGACTAACCGAAATAGCGATTTTAGTTTTTGATGGAAACAAAGTGATTGAAGAATTTCAATCGCTTGTGAACCCCAGCAGGTCTATTGACCCGTGGGTTGTAAAGCTCACCGGAATTACGCAAGAAATGGTTCAAAACGCTCCTACATTTGAACAAATTCATCATAAAATTTTAGAGCTTACTAAAGGCAATATTTTTACTGCACACAATGTAAAGTTCGATTTCGGCATGATTCGCAATGAATTTAAGCGCATCGGTATTGATTTTGCATGTAAGCAATTAGATACCGTAAGTTTAAGCAGAAGAATAATGCCCGGTCTTACTTCGTATAGCCTTGGCAAGTTGTGCGATTCAATTGGAATAAATATTGAAAATCGCCATAGGGCTTTAGGCGATGCTGCAGCCACTGTTAAGTTGCTCGAATTGATGTTGGCAGCCGATAATGCAGAAAAGTTTTTAGATATTGAACTGCGCGATGGATTGGATGTTAATGCATTGCCTCCGCAATTAAAGGCTGCTCACATAGAAGTGCTTCCAGAAGAGCCCGGCATTTTTTATTTGAAAGATGAATCGGGTAGTGTGTTGTACATTGAGGGGTCAAAAAATATTCGCAAAAAAGTAATTCAACAGTTTGCAAAAGGAGCCGATGATGTTTTGCAGAAAAAGATGTTAGATACAATTCATAGTATTGATTATGAGTTGACAGGTTCTGAGTTGATTGCTAAACTTAGAGTGTTGAAACAACAAAATAAGTCTGGTAGTGCTTACAATAAACCAATAAAAGAAAATGTTCCTGCATTTGGTTTATACATTGTGCCCGATGAGGATGAAGTTTTGCATTTGAAAATTTTGCCTTTAAAAACCGACCCCGATGGCACCGCCTTGAAGTTTACATCTCGCGCATCGGCTGCCAGAGTTCATGCAAAAATTACAACCGACAATAATTTGTATGGGCATTATGCCATGTTGAATCGGCTGAAAGAAACCAATCAAGATATTTCTAAACTGCGCGATACGCTAAATCAAAAAATCAATCAAGCGGTGAAGCGTTACTTATTTCGCGCAAGCAATTTTTTTGTAATAGGCGAGGGAATGCACCCCGATGAAACCAGCGTGGTTTGGGTAGAAAATAATCAGTATAAAGGTTTTGGATTTTTCTTTAAGGAAGTTATGCAGCCTACTATTGAAAATTTGAAAGAAGTCATCAAACCCGATGTTCATAGCAATGAAGCTCAAAAAATTATTCGCCAGTATTTAAAAAAGGCAAAACCACATTTGATTACTTATTAGAGCTGCTGTAACTCTATTCGGAGATTACAAAAACATTTTGCCCTACCGAAAGCCCAAGCAGGCTTGCGGCTTTGCCTCTTACAATGGCTATTTCTAACAATCCCGAATCATTAAACAAAGCTATTAGTTCGCCTTCATCATTTGCTAAACCATAATTTGCTTTTACTTCATTGATGGTAATATGGTTTGTTCTGATGGTGAATTGTTTTGCTTTGAAATGAGTTTCAAATAAAGTTTTATGTATATTGGTAATTACATTTCCAAAAGCATCAATAGAAATAATACTGCCTTTAATTCCGCCATTGCCGGCCGCTGCATTTGGCAAAGACATTTTCATAAAATTTGTGGTGCTGGAAGCTATACTTCCAATTGTTTTTTTTGCTATTAAATGTTGCACAACTTTAGCAATACTCATAAAGCCATTCACACCAATTTCATTGTTGATGTCGTCATTTACTGCAAAAATTTCTGCGCGATTTTCGCGTAAAAACAAAGGAAGAAAGCCATTGTCGAAAGCAATAAAAAACTGATTGTCGAAATATGTAATCAGTAATTTCTTTGTTGCGTAATTGGGGTTGATGTGAACGATATGAATTGTAGTTTCAGGAAAATAACTATAGGCTTGTTGAAGATGATAAACAGCTTGTTTAATATCGAAATGTCTTATCTGAACATTTACATCTACTACGGTAATTTCGCCACACTGCTTGTACAATGCGCCTTTCAATGCAGCCAGATAAAAGTCTGCTGTGCCAAGGTCGGTAGTGATGGTAACAACAGCCATGAAGCGTGTTAATTGATTTTTTCAAAATCAAAACACTTCTATTCACATGATATAAACAACTTTGCTAAGTGGATAACAATGTGGATTAAAAACTAATCTATACACCAACTTCTTTCATTCAGATAGTTACCTTCGGTTAAATAAATTTTCAGATTTGACAGAACTTACACTTTCCATCGAAGGAATTGACCCGATTGATTTTTTCGGAGTAAACAATTCAAAATTCAACTTTATTAAAAAATCTTTTCCTACCATTCGCATGGTAAGCCGAGGAAGCAGCATCAAGGCCGAAGGTACTGAAGAAGAACTTCAGATTTTTAAGCAAAAAATAGCGCAGATGATTGCTACAATCGAGCGCTACGGAAAGTTGAATGAAGAAAATATTGAAAATATAATATTGACTCAGGCGGCCAAAGCCGATGCGCCAACACCTAAAGACGCAGGCAATATTATAGTGTATGGCAATAACGGTTTGGTGGTGCGTTCGCGTACCGAAAACCAACGAAAAATGGTTAGGGAAAGCGAGGCTAATGATATAGTTTTTGCAATTGGCCCTGCCGGAACAGGTAAAACATACACTGCCGTTGCACTTGCCGTGCGCGCACTGAAAGAAAAGAGCGTTAAGAAAATAATTCTCACTCGCCCTGCAGTTGAGGCCGGAGAAAACCTCGGATTTTTACCCGGTGATTTAAAAGAAAAAATAGACCCCTATTTACGTCCGCTTTATGATGCTTTGGAAGATATGATTCCGGCAGATAAGCTAAAGTATTACATGGAAAATCGCATTATTGAAATTGCCCCATTGGCATTCATGCGCGGTAGAACATTGGATCATGCTTTTATTCTTTTAGACGAGTCGCAAAACTGTACCAACTCTCAGTTAAAGATGTTTCTTACGCGTATTGGTGCAAATAGCAAATGTGTTATTACTGGCGACCCTACACAAATAGATTTACCACGCTCTCAACAAAGCGGTTTGCACACAGCTATTAAAATTCTTAAAGCCGTAAATGGTATCTCTTTCATTCGCCTTACCGAAGAGGATGTTGTGCGACATCGCCTCGTTAAAGAAATCATAAAGGCCTACGATACATTGAATGAGCATAAACATGAAGCAGAACTTATTCTTAAAAATCTGGATGAAGAAGTTTAAACTACATGGTTATTCTATTAGCTTTGTTTTACTGTTTTAAAGGTAATTGTAACACGCTTCAACTTGTTTTTAATTTCTGTTTTTAAAATCTTCGATAGTAAGTGATTCAAAAAGAACTTTACATAATTAGGCACGGGCAAACCGACCACAATGCTAAAGGTATTGTTCAAGGTAAAGGCGTGAATTTATCGCTTAATGAAACTGGAAGAATGCAAGCGCAAAAGTTTTTTAATGCTTATAAACATATTTCATTCGATAAGATTTATGCTTCATCGTTGTTGCGCGCTCAACAAAGTATTGATAATTTCACGCAATTAGGTATTCCTTTTGAATTTCGTAAAGAATTGGACGAAATTAGCTGGGGCGAAATGGAAGGTTCAACAACAACCTTAGAAACAGACGACTCCTTTAAAAATATGCTTGCCGATTGGAAAAGCGGCAACATTCATGCAAAGTATCCTCAAGGCGAAAGCCCCTATGAATTGCAACAAAGACAGTTGAAATTTGTTGAATATTTACTCAACACATCCGATAAAAAAATATTGATTGCCACCCACGGTAGATTTATTCGCGCGTTTATGTGCACACTTTCAAACCGCCCATTGATGGAAATGGAAACATTTAACCATCAAAATTTATGTTTGTATAAAGTGAATTATATGGCTGATAATTCATTTAGTATTGAATTGAACTGCGACACATTGCATCTGTAAAATGTAAGTTATTTCAGATTTTTTTTCATCAAGTATATGTTAGGTAAGTGAGAAAATTACTTTTACTACAATCACTCGTGCTCTCTATTTTGTATCCGGCAATTAGTCAGGAAAGATGCGCTTCCATGTACATGGATTCGTTAAGGCGTGTTGAGCAAGGAACTGAATCGCTGCACGATTTTGAAAATTGGCTGCAAGCGTTAATGGCTAAAAATTCGCATAATATACATTACAACGGAAGCCGAGCTGTTGTTACCATTCCTGTAGTGGTGCATGTGATTCACAATGGCGATGCAGTAGGGGTCGGTGAAAATATTAGTGCTGCCCAGATAAACTCGCAAATAGATGTACTAAACGAAGATTTTCGCAAAATGATGGGCACTCCAGGCCACAATACTAACCCTATTGGTGCGGATGTAGAGATAGAATGGTGCATGGCGTTAATTGATCCTAATGGTAATATTATGACCGAGCCGGGTATAGATCGCGTAAATCTTGGTACGGCATCCTATTCTTCTACCAGCACTATTAACAGTAGTGTGAAACCGCAAACTTATTGGGATCCAGAAAGGTATTGCAATGTATGGACTGTAAACTTTAGCGGTAGTGTGTTGGGATATGCGCAATTTCCAAACGTAAGTTTACAAGGTATTGGAACAAATAATGGCGGTGCCAGTACTGACGGTGTGGTAATACGCCATACGGCATTTGGCAGAGTAGGTAATGTACAGTCGCCTTACAACAAAGGGCGAACACTAACACACGAACTTGGACATTGGCTTGGTTTGCGCCACATTTGGGGTGATGGAAGTAGTTGCTCCGCTACCGATTATTGCGATGACACACCAAAAGCAACAGCGGCAAATTACGGTTGCCCCACTAAAAATAGTTGCAATGACGGCACGCCCGACTCCAACGATATGGTTCAAAATTATATGGACTACACCGATGATG
>CAZYXR010000012.1:0-5515 GCA_964650845.1 uncultured Chitinophagaceae bacterium | reverse complement strand
ATATTTTTACCCTTTGCCAAAAAACAAGAATGCTTACTGCATTAAACAATGCACCACGCAGAGCAGGTTTGTTGAATTCAAATGCCTGCACAATTCCGGTTACATTTTCATATACCGGAAAGGTTGTAGATGCTTCTACCAATATTGGTGTGGCAAATGCTTTGGTGTTTTTAGATGGTAAAACCGATTATCATGTAACTACCGATACCAATGGTTTTTACACAGTTGCAAACTTGCAGCAAGATGTTTATTTCATCTATGCAGGCAAGTGGGGTTTTGTAACCAATGTTGTAAACAATCTTTCGTTACAACAAGGCTCTCCGCAAACAACAGTATTGATAAACCCGGGGTATTACGATGATTTTTTGCTGAATTTTAATTGGACAGAATCGGGCAATGCAGTTTCTGGAAAATGGTTGCGTGGCAATCCGGTTGGTACTACTTATACAGCGAGCAATGCTACCTATAAAGTAAATGTAGATGTAGATGTAACGGGCGATTTTGGTAGTCAATGTTTTGTTAGCGGCAATGGCGGTGGGCAAGCCGGCACCGATGATGTGGATGATGGTACAACTATTCTCACATCTCCTGTTTTTGATTTAACTACATACAACGAACCCATTTTGAGTTACTATAGATGGTTTTATAATGGTGGCGGCTCGGGCAATCCAGATGATTCGCTGATTGTTTCAATAACAAATGGAATGCAAACAGTGGTGTTGGAACGCAATTCTGTTTCTACCGCTTCACTAAGCCAATGGCTGTTTAAATCATACCGCTTGAACGATTACATTGCTCCTTCAAACAATATGCGTTTGATAGTGCGCACTTTCGATTCATCTACAGGGCACTTAGTAGAAGGTGGTTTTGATTTATTTAGAATAAAAGATTCTACCAGCATTGCCAACGTGCCGCCAATAGTAAACTTTTCGGCTTCTAAAACTGTAGTTTGTGTGAATGATACTATCAGTTTTTCTAACCTATCGCTTAACGACCCCGATACTTTGCTTTGGTCTTTTCCGGGAGGCAATCCATCTTTATCCACTGAAGTTTTTCCGAAAGTAACATACAGCACACCGGGTGTTTACAATGTTTCGTTGATTGGAATAAACGAAGCAGGGCGCGATACTGTTGAATTTGAAGACTTTGTTGTGGTGCGCCCTGTGGTTGCCGAGTTTGAAAGTAATAGCCAAACCGGCTGTGCAGGTTTGCAGGTTGAATATACACAATCCGCATTGTGCAATGCAGATTCTTTTGAGTGGTTTTTTGATGGTGGAGTGCCTTCGTCATCTATACTGCAAAACCCAACTGTTACTTACCCAACTGCGGGTTTTTTCGATGTGATTTTGATTGTAAAAAATCAGTTTGGTGCAGATACTGTTACAAAAAATTTGTATGCTCAGGTACTTGCTCCACCAGTTGTTGTAGCTACGGCAACCGACAATATCAACTTTTCTATTCATGGCACTGTAACTGCAAATGTTACTGGCGGCATAGCTCCATTTACATATACGTGGGATGATGCCGGAAATCAAACTTCGCAAACAGCAGCTGGGCTTTCGCCTGGCATTTATTCTGTTACTGTTGCCGATGCTAATGGTTGCACTGCAGTAGCGGCAGATACAGTTCATTTAGTTCAAAATACATTGATAAAAGATGTAGAATCTAATTTGCTGATTACAGTTGCGCCCAATCCATTCAACTATTCTTTTGAGTTGGATTTACATGCCGATGTAATGGCACAAATGGAGTTGCGCAATCACATAGGGCAGGAAATTATTGCACGAAAAGTTATTATTGGTAAAAGTAAAATTGAATTGCATGATCACGCACCCGGAATTTACTATCTGCATTTGCAAGTAAACGATAAACGATATGTGATAAAATTGTTGAAGATTTAGCAGTTTTCTTCAAGCCTTTCGTTGCACAACAACAGCGTATTTTCTTTAAAAGTTTTTTGCCAATACTATTACTGCATTGGTGAAAATTTTTACCGAAATTGCCACAAGCAACACGCCAAAAAATTTGTTCATTGCGCTAAGTGTATTCTTGCTCAGTTTAGCTTCAATCCAATCAAGGCTAATTAATGTTAGATACATGATTACGAGGTTTATCAAAATGCCGGCAATGATGTTTGGAACAGAATAAACTGCGCGGAGCGAAATGATGGTTGTAAGTGTGCCGGCACCAGCCAGTAGCGGAAATGCAAGCGGAACAATGCTGCCGCTTTTGCCCACTTCGGGGTCGGCTTTAAAAAAACTTCTGCCTAAAATCATTTCTATGCCGATGATGAAAATTACGATAGAACCCGCAATAGCAAAAGATTGTACATCAATACCCATTAGGCTTAACAGCGTATTGCCGGCAAAAAGAAAGGCAATCATCAGCATTGCAGCAAAGGCGGTGGCAATGCCCGGATGAAACTGTAGTTGTTTTTGTTTCATCGAAAGAATCACCGGAATGTTTCCCACAATATCAATAACTGCAAAAAGCGAAATGGAGATAGATAAAATATCGGCTATAGAAAACATGGCTCAAAATTATGCCATTTATTCAAAGCTGTAAGGCGATACTTTGATTAAATAACTAAAAATGGCTAAATCATGAATTAGGAACTGAAGAAGATAGATTAAGTCAGTTTACAATTTCATTACTTTTTTCACTACACTTTTTTGGCTGGGCAAATGTGTTATTGCAACAAAATACATGCCGTTTTCAATTTCATTTAAAGAAACTGAATTTGATAGCAAGGTCTGCGACTGTCTTTTTCTACCCATCAAATCGTAAACTGCTACTGTGTAGTTGGTGGGTTCATCTTGCAGTTCAAAATTGATGCGGTCGAAAGTTGGATTGGGATACAACTTTACATCCAGTATCTCTTTGCGCAAATCAACAATTGAGGTTGGTTTTATTTTGTTGGTATCGCCAAACAAAAGATGAATCATTATTGAACCTGGTAAGGTGGAGCAGATGCTTGATTTTTTCCATGTTTGCTCGGTATAATAATAAATGTGTTCGCAGCCGCGAGTACTGTTTCTATCATAACCAATTTGAATATTTCTATCATCTGTTTGGGTCCAGCCGAAATAAAATTTACCACTAAGCAGCAGTTGAGTATCCATTCTAAAAACAGCAAAACCATCAACCGAGTCAATGTACTTTGGGGTCATGTTTGCCGAGGTCCAAAGTGGCACATCGGGTACGTATTGATTCAGTTGTATTGAATCCCAAACACTGAATTGAAAAACCAAATTATTTACATTGGCATCAATATTGGTAAACATTACTTTGAATCCCGATAAAGTATCGGGCTTGTTGAGTAAAAACTCGTAACCCACTTTTTTCACCTTGTTTACATCGCCAATAATGCCATAGGCTTTTTCGGCAGAGCCGTCATCGTATGCAAGTTCATTGTAAAATACTTGGGTGGCACTTACGGTGTCGTTGGAAGGTAAAATATCATTTGGGCTAATCCATTCTTTTATGAAAACAGAAACACTATCGGTATTGCCGAGCGATGCTGGTAAGGTGAAATCTGTTTTAGGATTGATGCTGATTGTGTTGGAGTAGCCAGCGTTGAAGGTTTGCAAGGGAGCGTTAAAAATTACCGATGTTGCCGGAAAAGTTTCATTTGCATTGCCTTGAAAATTGGTTGCCGGAGCATTGTTGTTGTAATAGTTCAAATTGCGGACATACAAGTTTAGTGTATCGCTTAAATCATCCACTCCATTATATTGGTCGGCAGGCATGGTGTAGTAATTGTTCAGGATGGTAGAAATAGGATTTATAAAAGCAATATCATTGATGATAGTGTCGTTCAGACTTCTGTTTTTATCCAACTTTACATAATCAATATGCCAGTGGTCGTTGTTGCCGTTAATAGAACCTTTGTTGCGAAAACGAAATTGAAACCCGTTGTAGAAATAGTTAGTTAATGGAACTACAGTTGCCGGAAAAGGTATCATTACTTGTTTAAAATCGAGTGCCGTATCTCTTGGTGCTGCGGCAAAACCTCGCCTGCGCCACACTACCTCCCACGCTCCGGTATATTCATTTCTAAACTCAAGAATCAAAGAGTCTATTGCATTAGGGTAATCGCCTAAACCCATTGGTTGATAAAAGAAACTCAAGTACAAAGAGTCGGCTTCCGATAAGCTGGTAAGATTTATTGGTTTGGAAGTAAGCCTATCTGCTCTGCCATAAGCGTTGTTGCTTATAAATGGATCGTAAGGTCTTCCATTTTCATTTAAGCCATCCAAAGTAGCAACTCCAATAGTGGGTGGAAAAATAGGATAGGTGTTGTTTATAAAAGCGTAATTATCCATCCACAGCCATTCATCAGCAAGTTTGGCTTTGTAAATTTTTGGTGCGTAATCAATCAAGGTGTCGGGATTGAGGGTGTCGTCTACCACTAACTGTGAGTCAATTTTTGCGCCCGTTTGCGGGTTGAATGTATAAGTGTAGTATTCGGGAAAAAACTGAAAGTTGCTGGGAGGTGCATTTAAACATAAAGGACCTGTGGAAGAAAAGTAATTAAACACAACCGGAGCTTTGGCTGTAGAGTCTATTTGCTGAAGTGTGGTGTTGTATGTGTAATCCCAACTTTGCAGTTTGTGAAATCTTGCCTGAATAGTAGTTACAAGATTAGCATTCATACATGGCCCTGTTGCATTTAGAATTGAGTCGAAAATGTAATTTTCAGGAAAATCGAATTTGCGCGTTTTGTTGCTCGAAAAATCATCTAAGAATGGCAGCGAAAGTGTGTTGCTTTCTACCAATAAAGTACCAGTAACATCATAACGCGATGCAGCAAGGTTAGGTGTTTTTGATTGGGCTCTATACTTTATGGCAGGGTTAGAAAGCAACGGTAACAATACTTCCTGAGCAGATAAGCTCAATGCAATAAAACTGAATATCGAAAAGGCAAAAAATTTCATCAAGTTGAAAGTGATTCTATTAAACGTGTGTGTATATTGAAAATTGCTTTGCTAAGTTGGCGAAAGTAATGAATTGTAGATTGTTGAATAATTACAAGTAGTTTCCAAATGAAACAAGAAAGCTATTTTTTCTTTTTCCTTTTGGTTTTTGCAACAACAGGTGCGGTGAGCTTTTCTATTACTTTTCCTGAAACATCAATTTTGTATCGCTGATAAACGAAAATGCTTTTGTTCTTTTTGTCGCGCTCTCTAATGGCAACCACGGCAAATCCTTTATCAAAATCTCCGGTTTCGGCATAGCTTGGCAATATTGCCCAATTGCCGGAATTGTTGATATAGCCCCACGTAGAATCATTTAGTGTAACAGCGCAAAGCCCATTTGCAAACGAAGATGTTTTGGCAAACTTTCTTTCAATTACTTGGGTGCCGGTGGTGTCAATAAAAATCCAACCCGAGTCGGTTTTTACAGCGCCTTTACCTTCCTTTATTCCACGGGCATCTAAGTAGTTAAATGCAACTGCAAGCCGACCTTTTTTATCTAAATAACCAAACTTTTCATTGCGTGCTGCTGCATAAAA
>CAZYXR010000011.1:43704-52281 GCA_964650845.1 uncultured Chitinophagaceae bacterium | reverse complement strand
ATCGTCCGCAACTTATTAGTACCGGAAAGGGTAGAACTACTTGTTCATATTACCTGAAAAACAATAAGCAGATTCTTTATGCTTCTACGCATCTTGGTGGTGAGGCTTGCCCGCCAGCCCCTTCCCCGCGCGAAGACAAAAAATACTTGTGGGCAATATACCCCGAGTTCGACATTTTTGTTGCCAATAAAAAAGGGAAAATACAACAGCAACTCACCAGTGAAGCCGGCTATGATGCCGAAGGTACAGTTTCGCCCGATGGCAAATTGATTGTGTTTACCTCTACTCGCAATGGCGATTTAGATTTATACACTATGAATGTGGACGGTAGTAATGTGAAGCAAATAACTTTTGGTTTGGGTTATGATGGTGGTGCATTTTTTTCGCCCGATAGCAAACGATTGGTGTTTCGTGCTTCGCGCCCAAAAACTGATGAGGAAGTAAAAGAATACAAAGAGTTGTTGGCACAAAACCTTGTAGCACCAACCAATATGGAAATATACACTTGCAATGTAGATGGAAGCGACATAAAACAAGTTACAGCATTGGGCAAAGCAAATTGGGCTCCTTTCTTTCACCCATCGGGCAAGAAAATTATTTTTTCCTCGAATCATCATTCGCAACGCGGTTACGATTTTCAGTTGTATATGATAAACGAAGATGGAACTGGCTTGGAAAGAATTACTACCGAAAGTATTTTCAATGCTTTTCCAATGTTTTCGCCCGATGGCAAGCACTTGGTGTGGAGTAGTAATCGCAACAACGGAGGCACAAGAGATACCAATTTGTTTATTGCCGAATGGATTGATTGATTTGATGATTAACCGATTTGAAAATTTAAAGATGAATACAAGAAATTTATTGATGTTGGTGTTGTTTTTTTCTGCAACCGTAGCAACCGCGCAAAGAATACAAACCGAAAACTTGCGCAAGCATATTTATTACCTGGCCGATGATGATTTGAAGGGGCGCGCTCCGGGCACAGGCGGAGAAAAAAAAGCTGCAAATTATGTGGCGAAACATTTTAGAGAATATGGTATTGAACCCAAAGGCAGTAAGGGATATTTTCAAACTTTCAATTACAGGCAATCGTTGAATCCGCACGATACTGCTTCGCAAAAAGGAAAGAAACGTGTAGGCAAAAACATTGTTGGTTTTTTGAATAATGACGCTGCAACAACAGTAGTTATTGGTGCACATTACGACCATTTGGGCGATGACGGCAGAGGCTCGTCATTAGATAAAGACCCCGAAGGAAAAGTACATAATGGAGCCGATGACAATGCCTCGGGTACTGCCGGTGTAATAGAATTGGCGCGCTATTTTGCCGGCAATGGCGTGAAAGAAAAAGTGAACTTTTTATTCATGTGTTTTTCGGCAGAGGAGGCCGGTTTGATTGGTTCAAAATATTTTACGAATAACCCAACAGTAGAATTAAGCAGCGTTAATTTTATGTTCAACATGGATATGGTTGGGCGCTTGGTAGATTCAACCAATAAGTTGTTGGTGTTTGGTACGGGAACCTCAGATGTTTTTGAAGATAAGTTGAAAGCTACTAACCGCAACCGTTTTCAGTTGGTGTTAGATTCATCTGGCGTGGGGCCATCCGATCAAACATCATTTTATTTAAAGAAAATTCCTGTGTTGCATTTCTTTACCGGTCAGCATTCCGATTATCACAAACCAAGCGATGATGCCGACAAAATCAATTACCCTGGCGAAACAAAAGTGTTGGAGTATATGATTGATTTGATAGAAAATTTAACTGTATTGCCTAAATTGAAATTTTATGAAACGCGCAGTAAAGACAGTGGTGCAAAAACCAGTTTTAAAGTTACGCTTGGTGTAATGCCCGATTATGGTTTTCAAGGAAAAGGTTTGCGTATAGATGCAGTAAACAAAGATAAACCCGCAGAAAAAGCAGGCTTGCAGGCTGGCGATGTTGTGGTGAAAATTGGTGATGCTGCAATAGAAAACATCTACGATTACATGAAAGTATTGTCGAAGCACGCCAAAGGCGAAACTGTTGATGTGGAAGCGTTGCGCAGCAACAAGCCAGTTGTAGTTAAACTTACTTTTTAGTATAAGTTTATTCGGCAACAAAAGTTGCTAAAGGTTGCATTTGTTTGTTCAACAGCTGCATGGTATTGCCGCTTATTTTGTATGAGTTGGTTTGCTCAAGAACTTTGCTGAGGATGGTTTCTGTTTCCATGTTTTCACATGCCATCATTGTACTCATCAATTCTGTGAATTTTACTTGGTTGTTTTCTGTTATTGCATAGTTGCCGGCAATATTGTTGCAGCCGCCAAATGCAATAACACGATTGTCGGAAGCACGCAGTTGAATAAAAAAAGGTTTGTTTTTTGCCGCATTCAATTTGTTTTTTTGTTCGGTGAGTTCTTGCAAAATCCACCGCGTTTCGGTGATGGGAAAATTGGAGATGGGAGCCATGCCGGAATCTTGCTTTGTTAAAGAATAATTTCCTTGAAGCCTATTGCCATCTGCATCTAATACAAGCAGTTCATTTTCGCCAACAAGGTATCGGCTTGGTATATTTTGTACATTGTTTAAAGTTATTTTGTTGCCTTCATTATTCCATTCAAAAGTGCCTTTTTGCAGCGGTAGTTTTGCCGATTTGGTGATGTGTTTTACCACGGCAGTGTAGCTAAGATTTTTATCTAAAACGATGCTGATTTGTTTTCCATCGCAGTCATCGCAGGACAAAGTGCCAATGTAAGTTCCCTGCCAATCTAATGCATTAAAGCTATTGTCGGCAGTGGCGGTTGCACTGTTTGTGCTGTTGGTAGTTGATGTATTTTTATCGTTGTTAGTATTGTTGTTTTCGGTTTGATTGCAACTGTTGAGGAGCATTGCGCAAATCGCAATTGTGAGCATTTCATTTTTCATAACTATGTTTTATTGATTGAGATATTTTTCTTTTATCACTTTCAAATGATGCAGGTTGTGCCCAACAATCATCCATCCTGTTGCGCGTGCAGTATTTTCTACGCCATTTGCTTGTGCTTTAAAGTTTAGCATTTCATCGTTCATGTATTGATACAACACTATTGAAGCCTTGCGCACAATGCAATATTCCTCTAAAACATTTTCTAAGCTTCTTTGGTGAGTATTAGCATTTGGCACAAAATGATTTTCGTCAAAACCCGATAGTGGAGTGGCATCTCTGCGAGAGAACCGCAGGGCGCGATAGGCGAAAATTCTTTCGCTATCAATAACATGTTGCAATACTTCTTTTACGCTCCATTTTTCTGGCGCATAGCGCAGGTTTGCTTGTGTTTCTTGCATTGAATGGAACAAACCAACTGTAGTTTTTTCCGATTCTTGTAAGGCAGAGGTTAAATCGGTTTCGCTTACTAAATTTATGTAGTAATGAAAGTATAGTGGTGCGTCATCAAGTAATGGTTTTGTTATCATAGTTAATTGATTGGTTGTTGTTCGGGTACAATACTTGTATCTACCGCGCAGTCGAAACTAACTGAGAATAATGAATCGGTGGGTGTGGCAAAATCAACACGCTCCAATTTTAATGAACGGTCGTTGTAACTCTTTCTGAAAAATTCGCCCACCACCGGCAGTGCTGCTGTTGCTCCTTGACCTGTGTTTCCATATCTAAAGCGAACACTTGGTTGTTCAAACCCTACCCAACACCCCGCAAGTAGTTGAGGTGTAAATGCAATAAACCAGGCATCGGCATTGCTTTGTGTGGTTCCGGTTTTGCCGGCAATTGGAAACTGCAAGCCGTGCCGCGAGCGTAGCCTTGCACCTGTACCTTTGTTTATAACTCCTTTCATCATTTCGGTGGTTACATATACTGTTTTTTCGTTGAGCACTTCTTTTTGGTTAGTGCGAAATTCAGCAAGCTTGTTACCTTTTTTATCTTCTATTCTTTTTATAAAAAATGGCTTACTGAGTGTTCCCGCATTTGCAAAAGCGGTATATGCTTCTACCATTTCTATTAGCGAAATATCACTTACACCTAAGCATAATGCAGGCACTTCGTCCAGCTTACTTTCTATGCCTAAAGTGCGGCACATTTGCACCAAAGCATCTACGCCAAAATCTTTCATTAGCTGTGCAGTAATTCTATTGTCGGAATATGCCAGCCCATCTTTCATTGGCACCATCTCGCCTTCCTGCCATTTATCTGTTCCCGATGGATTCCAAGCGGCATCTACACCTTCAAACTGAGGAGCCAAATAGGGAATCAAAGTGCAGGGTTGATAGCCGCGATCGATGGCAACTGCGTATTGAAGGGGTTTGATTGTGGAGCCCACTTGCCGCTTAGTGGTTTTCTTTACATGGTCGAGTTGAAAGTATGTAATGTTGGGACCGCCAATCCATGCTTTTATTTCGCCATTGCGGGGGTCTAATGCAACAAAACCAATTTGTGCAATTTGCAGGTAGTATCTGATAGAATCCAAGGGGCTCATCATGGTATCTTTTGTAAAGCTGCCATCATCGCCCTGATAACTGAATACTGACATTTCAACTTTCTTGTCGAATATTTTTTGGATTTGCGCTTCAGTTTTTCCTTCTGCTTTCAATGCCAAATAGCGTTCGCTTTGCTTCATTGATTTTTCCAATAAATTAGGGTTGGCGCGCATGCCTGTTTTCCATGGTTCTTTGCCGGCCCATTCTTTAAAATATACATCTTGAAGCCAGGCTAACTGAGGTCGCGTAGCTTCTTCGGCATATTTTTGCATGCGTGAATCTATGGTGGTGTACACGCGCAAGCCATCTTTGTAGATATCCCATTTTGTGCCATCGGGTTTTGGGTGTTTATCGCACCAAAATTTTAGCTCTTGCCTTAAATATTCTCTAAAGTATGTTGCTGTGCCTTCGCGAAAATCTGGATTGTGGAAGTTGAGTTTTATAGGTTTTTTAATGTAATCATCTAATTGTTTTTGGCTTAGGTAGCCGGCTTCTTTCATTCTGCGCAGTACCAAATCTCTTCGCTCTTTAGTTAGCTCGGGGCGCAGGCGCGGGTTGTACAACGATGGTCCATTCAGCATTCCAATAAGCATGGCTGCTTCTTCTACATTCAGATCTTTGCTCTTTTTATAGAAGTAGGTAAACGAAGCAGTGTTGATGCCGTAAGAGTTGTAGCCAAACCCAATGGTGTTTAAATAGATATTGATGATTTCATCTTTAGAAAAAGTGCGCTCTAACTTTGCTGCCAAAACCCATTCTTTAATCTTTTGAAAAGTTCTGCGAATAGGATTTCGATATGCTCGTTTGTGAAATAAGTTTTTAGCCAACTGTTGTGTAATTGTGCTGCCGCCACCGGCATCTTGCCCTAACAGCCCTGTTTTAATTATTGCACGAAAAAGCCCTTTGATATCAATGCCGCTGTGGCTGTAAAAACGCTTGTCTTCTGTGGCTACTAACCCTTGAATCAAAAATGGCGATAACTCGTCATAGCTAATTTCAACCCGGTTTTCGGTAAAGTATGTGCCCAGCACTTCATAATCTGAGGAGAAAACGGTGGTGGAGGCATCATTTCGTGGGTTTTGAATTTCATCAAGGTCGGGCATTTCGCCCAACAAGCCATAATTAACTGCTACAAAAAACATTACTACAATGGCTATCAACGCCCACAGTACAACTTGTGTATATTTAAAAATCGAAAGAAAGTCTTTTTTGAATGGCAGTTTTTTCATGTAAATATTGAGGTGCTACAAACGTAAAGAATTGTATGATTTAATGCGTGCAATAGGTTAGGTTAAATACACATTGAGAAAAAAATCAAGATATTTTTGACAATTACCTGCACTTAGTTATATCAAAAAAGTGCAATGTCGGTTCAATTTCTATATTTGCGCCTCATTTTTTGGGAGAACCCCGCATAAATTAGTCAAATTCATACACAATGCAGCTAAAAGGAGTTGTTCGTTTTTTTACGATTGTCATCACACTCGTTTGTATTTATCAGTTATCATTCACCGTTGCTTCTCGCTTGGTAGAGAGTAAAGCGGAAACCTTTGCTCGCGCTGCCGTTGGTACTGTTCCGGCAGATTTGAGTGGACAAAGAAGAATGGTTGTAGAAGATTCTTTGGAGCGCGAATTTCGCAAAACGCGCAGAGAGTATTTAGATAGTATTCAAAATGAAACTGTATTGAACTTAGGCATAGTAAAATACAGCTACAAAGATTGCCGCGATAAACAAATCAACCTTGGTTTGGATTTGAAAGGTGGTATGAACATCGTGTTGGAAATTTCTGAAGATGATGTGTTGAAGAAATTGGCTTACAACTCTAAAAATCCAACTTTCAACAAGGCTATTGAACTTGCCGTAAAGAAACAAACTGAACAGGAAGGTGATTTTGTAACTTTGTTTGGTGAGGCTTACAACGAGTTGACTAAAGGAAACGAGAAAGAGAAATTGGCAGGAATTTTCGCGCCTATTGAAGCGTATCAAGGCAAAATCAACTACAACTCAAGTAATGAAGATGTGTTGAAGATTCTAAGAGGCGAAATGAAAGCAGCAATAGGCAACACTTTCAATGTATTGAAAACACGTATTGACCAGTTTGGTGTTGCTTCTCCTAACATTTCTTTGCAAGAAGGTTCTGGCAGAATTACATTGGAATTGCCAGGTGTAGATGACCCAACCCGTGTACGTAGAATTCTTTCGCAAACTGCACAATTGGAGTTTTGGGATACATACGAAAATGAAGAAATTATCAACTACTTAGATCAAGCAAATACTGCATTGCGCACTCGCTTGGCAGTAAAAGAGGAAGTAGTGGCGGTTGTGGATTCTTCATCTGTAGGTGACAGTTCTGTTGCGGCTACAGCAACCGGTAACACAGATGCTGCTTCAATTCTTTTGGGCGATGATTCATCTAATCTTGCTGCCACCCCCGATTCGGCAACAGAGGCTGCGGCTGATACTGCTAACAAAAATGTAAATCCATTGTTTGACGTGTTGTATCCTTCTATTTACACCGAAGGGCAAAGCCAAAAAGTAGCCGAAGGGCCGATAGTTGGGCGCGCAATGGGTAAAGACACCGCAAAGGTGAACAGATTACTCGCAGCCGAAGAGGTGCGTAGTGTTTTTCCTCGCGACCTTCGTTTGCTATGGGGCAATAAGCCTTTAGATGAAAGTGGAAATGTGTTTGCGTTATACGCTATAAAGCGCAATCCTGCTGCCGAAGAAGCACCGTTGACAGGCGATGCTATTACCGATGCAAATCAAGCATACGACCAATTTGGTATTCCCCAAGTTGATATTGCTATGAATAGCTTGGGTTCGTCAAAATGGGAGAAAATGACCGAGGCCGCTTTTAATGGCGATGTAAACGGTAAGGCTGTGAAAAAATGTATCGCTATTGTGTTGGATAATCGCGTTTACAGTGCGCCTCGTGTGCAGTCGAAAATTAGCGGTGGTCGCTCGCAAATCACTGGAATAGGGGAGTTGGAAGAAGCTGTGGATTTGGCGAATATCTTGAAAAGCGGAAAGTTGGAAGCCAGAACAAAAGTGGTTGAAGAGCAAGTTATTGGACCTTCTCTTGGTAAAGAGTCTATTCAGTCGGGTTTAATGAGTTTGTTGTTGAGTTTTATTGTAGTGTTCTTGTTCATGGTTGCTTATTATAGCAGTTCTGGGTTTATTGCCAATATAGCAATGTTCTTAAACTTGTTCCTCATTATTGGTGTGGTTGCATCAATTCCTGGAGCTACATTTACTCTTCCTGGTTTGGCTGGTATCGTATTGACTTTAGGTATGGCGGTGGATGCCAATGTTATCATTAACGAGCGTATTCGTGAAGAACTTGCGCGGGGCAAGGGTGTTAGGCTTGCCATTGAAGAAGGATACAAGCATTCATTTAGAGCCATCTTGGATGGTAACTTAACTACGATGGTTGTTGGTTTTGTGTTGTTGTTCTTTGGCTTGGGTCCTGTAAAAGGTTTCGCAATAGTGTTGGTGATTGGTTTGTTTACTTCATTGTTTACAGCGGTGTTGTTCTCTCGTCTATTATTCGAGTTTGCTTTTTCCCGCGGTTGGAATGTGAAATTTGGTAACAGCTTTACCATGAATCTTTTCAAAAACTTCCATTTTGATTTTATAGGCAATAGAAAATTTTCATACGCGTTATCAGGTGTGGTAATGACACTAAGCCTTCTTTCTTGTATTTTCTATGGGTTTGATTTAGGGGTAGATTTTAAAGGAGGTAGAAGTTATGTAGTGCAATTTGATAAGGACGTTACATCAACTGAGGTTATTGATGCGGTAGAAGCAAAATTGGGCGGTGTACCGCAAGTAAAAACTTACGGTGCTGCCAATACTGTAAATATTACAACCGCATATATGGTAGATTCTCGTGCAGAAAATGCAGATAGTGTTGTTTTAGATGGCTTGTACGAAAGTGTAAAGTCTATTTATACAACACCGGTTGATAAAGAAACTTTTGAAAATAACTATGTAAAGAGTACGGTTAAAATTGGCGCAACCATGGCTGATGATATTCGCAGAGGTGCATGGTGGGCAGGTTTGTTTGGTATTTTAGGAGTGTTTTTATACATTTTGCTTCGTTTCAATAAAGTAGAATATGCGT
>CAZYXR010000011.1:0-43694 GCA_964650845.1 uncultured Chitinophagaceae bacterium | reverse complement strand
TAGGAGCAGTAGTAGCACTTGCGCACGACCCTATTATTGTGCTTGGTATTTTCTCAGCATTCCGCCACTTCATGCCATTCAGTTTAGAAATAGACCAGCACATTGTGGCTGCGGTACTTACCCTAATAGGTTATTCAATAAATGATACAGTTATTGTATTTGACCGTATCCGCGAATACCTTGGTTTGTACCCAACCCGTCCGTTGGTAGAAAATGTAAACACTTCTCTTAACGATACTTTGAGCCGTACTATTATGACATCTGTAACGGTATTTTTGGTAGCACTTATCCTCTTTGTGTTTGGAGGCGAAGCCATCAGAGGTTTCTCTTTTGCTTTGATGATTGGTGTAGCAGTAGGTACTTATTCATCAATATTTGTTGCTGCTCCATTAACAATTGATTTAATGCAACGCAGAGCTAAAAAGGCATAACTTGTAAAGTGTAAATATTAAAAAGGCTGCTTCGAAAGATGCAGCCTTTTTAGTATAGATTCTTTGTTAATTTCATTTGGATTTGCAGTTGCCAACCGATTCAAAATACAAGTACGCGAACTCAACAAAAGTGATCTGAAATTCAATCAAAACAATGAGTTTTGAAAACGCAGGCTGAATAGCAAAAACGGCTGCCGTTAGTCTTCTTTATCGAAAGAGTTTTCAAACCCGGCAATGCGAAGTTCACGTACCGAGTCGAGCACTTTTTCCGATAAAGTGTTTTTGAAGGTTACTATTCTCGAGAACAAATCTGCATCGGAGGTTGCAACAATTTGTGCCGCAAGAATTGCTGCATTTTTTGCGCCATCTAAAGCTACCGTTGCCACCGGAACACCGGCAGGCATTTGCAGGATAGACAAAACCGAGTCCCACCCGTCAATAGAATTAGAAGATTTTACCGGAACGCCAATTACCGGCAATGCAGTTACTGCCGCAACCATGCCGGGTAAGTGTGCTGCACCGCCTGCACCGGCTATCACTACTTTTAAGCCGCGTTCTGCTGCGGTGGCAGCGTATTGCATTAAGCGCTCGGGTGTGCGATGCGCACTTACAACAGTCAGCTCAAAAGGCACTTTCAATTCTCGCAACAAGTCTGCTGCGTCCTGCATCACTTTTAAATCGCTTTGGCTTCCCATTATTATTCCTATCAACGGCTGCATGGTTATTGTTTTTTTTGAAACTAAAAAAGGTGCATTGGTTTTATTGACAAACCAACACACCTTGCAAAAATATTTATTTCGTTAATACCCAAACACTTCTTCCAACTTCAGCTCTTTTACGGTGCCGAATGTTTCCAGTTCTTTTAGGTTCAAATCTTTTTTATTACCCAAAACACAATAAGTGAATTTTTTGCCTTTAACGTGCTGGTTAAAGAAGGTTTCAACCGTTTCTAACGATTCGTTTTTGGTTTGGGTATATACTTGTTTGCGAATATCTTCTGTCAAACCTAATTTTTTTGCACGGTCGTATTGCCAATAAACATTTTCGCCTGTAATCCAATCGGTTTCGATGCTTTTCAATACATTTTGGCGAGCGCCATCAAATTGCTGCGCAACCTTTGGCATTTCATTTAGCAACTTATTTATTTCTACAAGCGATGTTTTCAATTTATCGCTTTGTGTACCTACATAAGCCGAAACATAATGAGAACGGTCGGCATATTGTGGCACATCGAACCAACTGGATACGGCATAAGCCAAGCCCATTTTTTCGCGAATTTCTTGAAACATAATGCTTGAAAGTCCACTACCATAATACTCATTGTAAAGATAATATGGTGTGTAAAGCGATTTGTCGAACTGTACATCTTTTGCCAACATGCGCACCTCGGCTTGGCGCATGTTGAAGTCGCAGAAATACACGGTGTTTGCTTCAATTGACAATTCAGGATATTTTATTGCCTCGGGATAATCTTTTAAACCGGCAGCGATTTTATGATGTTTTTCGAGGGTGGATTTTGCATTGTTTTCGGCCAATTGACCGAAGTAAAAAATACGGTGTTTGTAACCCGAAAGTTCTTTTATTAACGCTACCAACTCGGCAGGATTTGTGGCATTCAATTCAGCTTCGGTGATAATGTTGTTGAAAGGATTTTTTGCGCCATACTTTGCATAATTTGCCATGGCATTGTGCAATATTTGACCTTTGTTAAGCTTGGCATTTGCCCGCGATTGCAGAATGTTTGAAACGAAATCTTTGTATGCCACCGTGTCGGGTTGAACATTAGCCAAAATATGTTCAAATAGTTCTACTCCTTTATCTAAATTTTCTTCTATGCCGCTAAGCGAAACATACACTCTGTCGCGTCCGGAATTTACCCCAAAGCTCAAGCCAAGTTTGTAGAACTCTTTTTTCAAATCTTCGGCAGTGTATTTATCGGTGCCTAAAAATTTTAGATAATCTACTGCCAAGCCTAACTTTCTGATATTATCGGAGCCCATATCGAAAATGTAGTTTACAGAGAATGTTTTGTTTAGGTTGTTGTGGATGTAATCAAACTCTACGCCTTCGGCAAGCTTCAGGTGTTTAATGTCTTTATCAAAATCAATAAACTTGGGTTGAACAGATGGCAACTCTTCTTTTTCAAAAGCAGCTTTGAATGCGCTTTGAGTGTCTTTATTCATTGCCACAGGTGTTATTTGTGGTTTCTCTACTTTGTGGCGATTGGGTTCGCCAATACGCTTGTAACAAACGGCATAATTGTTGCCATAATATTTGTTTGCAAAAGCCACTAAGTCGGCTTTTGTTACTTTACTCAATTCGTCAATTTCTTTCACTTTTTCTGCCCATGGAATGTTGTGTACAAAAGCGCTCATAATTGCCGAAGCTCTTCCATCATTGCTTTCGGCAACTTTCATCCATTCCAATTTTTTGTTCAATACAATTGCCGATAAAATCCAGTCTTCAAACTCGCCCTTTTTTACTTTCTCTACTTCGCCCAAAAGCAAATCTTTTGCTTCTTCCAATGTTTGCCCTTGGCGTGGCTCGGCATACAAATAATTTAATGTGTAATCGGTGTTGTCGTCAATAAAAGAGTAGGCCTTCAGCACTTTTTGTTTTTGCACCAAATCCAAATCAATAAGGCCTGCTTGTCCGTTTGCTAATATTCCATCTACAAGCGAAGCCATCATTGCTTCTTTTGTGCCGGCACCATCGAAGCGAAAACCTACATACACGTGTTGCGCTTGCGGCCCCAACATTTCTTTCACTATTGGTGCTTTAAGTTCTACAGGAGTTTCTTTTGTAAACTGTGGAATATCTTTTGCCTGCCAATCGCCAAACTGTTTTTCAATTTCTGCAACAGCTTTATCGGGGTCCACATCGCCCGCTAAAATTATTGCCACATTATTTGGGCGATAATAAGTGTTGAAGTAATTGTGAATGTTTACCATAGAAGGGTTTTTTAAATGTTCGCCTTCGCCAATGGTTGTTTGAGTGCCATAAGGGTGATTGGGCATAAGTGCTTTTGCAACTTCCTGATAGCTCCAGCGGCCATCGCGGTCTTGGCTTATATTGAACTCTTCATACACGGCTTCTAATTCTGTATGAAACAAACGCAGTACTAAAGTTTTAAAGCGGTTGCTTTCTAATTTCAGCCATTTGTTTAAGGCGTTCGATGGAATATCATTGATATACACCGTCATATCGGTAGAAGTAAAAGCGTTGGTGCCTTGTGCCCCCAACGAAGTAGTCATTTTATCATACTCGTTTGGAATTGCCAACTTCGATGCTTCGTAGCTGAAACTGTCTATACGCTTGTAAATTGCGCGTTTTAATGTTTCGTCTTTTTCTGCCTTGTGCGCTTCGAAAAGAGCCGAAACAGAATCGAGCAAAACGCTTTCTTGCGCCCAGTTCATAGAGCCAAAATCATGCGTGCCTTTAAACACCATGTGTTCGAGGTAATGCGCTAAGCCAGTGGTTTCTGACGGGTCAAATTTTGAACCCGCTTTTACGGCAATCATGGTTTGTACACGCGGAGTTTCTTTGTTTACAGAGATGAAAACTTTCAACCCGTTTTTTAGTGTGTATTCCTTTACCGGAAAATATTCTGTGGTATTGCTTTTGTCGCTTTTGCAAGATGTTTGAAATAACAACGATACTGCTAGTGCAGCTATTAAAAAGTGTTTCATGCTAATTGTAGTTTTTTTAAAATGGTAGAACGAAATTTGCACTATGCGGCATCCTGTTTGGTTTGAATGTTAGTGCCTGCAAGTATTTCATTTCGTTTTTTAGCGTGCCGAAGGTGGTAATTTTTATGCAGTAAAATAAACGGCAACAAATTTTAAGAAACATGGCAGCATTGGTAGCTGTGCAGCTTTTAAAAAAAATGCTCCTTAAAACTGAAAGTAGATAAACGGATTCATGCCCATTGAAAGCACCTGATATACACCAAAAATGACAACAAGAGTAGCCAAAAGCTGTATAGCCAAACCCGATGATGCAAATAGGTTGCGATAGTTTTCTTTCCACGATTCGGGCAGCCAGTGAATGATAAAACCGCCCAGCAAAAACAGACAAACAGTTTTGTAGCCCAGCACCACATTCCATGCTACGCTAAAATCTAATTTATATAAAAGCTGATGCAGCATATCGTTTGCCGCAAAAAACTCTGTAAGAATGTTGTGCTTTTCATTCAGTTCATCCCATGTGTTTTTGGAGCCTGTGCGAAACCATATTCTGGTGAAAGAGATGAAGTGGAAGGTGATAAAAATGGCTATCAATTTGCGCCACCACAAATCTTCTCCGGTTTTTTTTACTATCCGTTTCCATAATTTGTAAAACAATAATCCGGCACCATTCAAGCCACCCCAGATAACAAAGTTCCAGCTTGCGCCATGCCACAAGCCACCCACCAACATGGTTAGCATCATATTTAGGTTGGTGCTTAGTGCTTTTTGAAATGTGGGGAATAAGATAGAACAAGCAAGCATCACGCCAAGTATATTCACAGTGGCATAGCGCACCAGCACACTATCGGTTAGTAGCACTGTGAATCCGGCTATCAATATCAAAGCAATGTAAGTGAACCATGTGCCTTTTTTGTTTCCACCAATAGATATGTACAAGTAGTCTTTCAACCAGCTTGAAAGTGAGATGTGCCAACGCCTCCAAAAGTCGGCAACGCTATCGGCTTTGTAAGGCGAATCGAAATTTTTGTTCAAATGAAAGCCCATCAACATTGCTACACCGATGGCAATATCTGTATAGCCCGAAAAGTCGGCATACACCTGAAGCGAGTAGGCGTATAAAGCCAATAAATTTTCAAAACCGGTATATGAAACAGGATTAGAAAAAACTCTATCTACAAAGTTGATGGCAATGTAATCTGCCAGAAAAATCTTCTTTACCAAACCATTTAAAATCCAAAACAGTGCAATGCCAAATTGATGTTTGGTAAGTTGGTATTCTTTGTACAGTTGTGGAATAAAATCTGCCGCGCGCACAATGGGACCGGCAACCAATTGCGGAAAGAAGGATACATAAAAACCAAAATCGAGAAAGCTTTTTACTGGTTCAATTTTTTTGCGGAAAATATCAATGGCATAGCTCATGGTTTGAAAAGTGTAGAATGAAATGCCAATGGGTAAAATGATTTTATCTGCCTTGAATGTGGTATCAAACAAACTGTTGCTGAGTGCTGCAAAATGATTGATAGGATAGTAGTTTGCACCAAAAAGACTATTGAAAGAATCGGTAAAAAAGTAGGCGTATTTGAAGTAAATCAATAGCGATAAATTCAATACAATACTAAGTGTGAGCCACAGTTTACGTTTAAGAGGTGTTGCCGCTTTTGCAATTTTAAAACCGAGCAAATAATCGCTGGTGATACTGAAAATCAACAGCAGAAAAAACAAGCCGCTTGTTTTATAATAGAAAAATGTACTTACTAAAAACAGGAAGGCGTTTCGCCATGCGAGCCTTTTATGTATTACAGAAAACACAGCAAGCACTACCGCAAAAAATACCCAAAAGAATAAGCCAGTAAAAATGATTGGCGATTCGGGGTTGTAGCAAAATATGTATTCAATCCATTCTTTCACTATCTATACTTTGTTGTTTTTGTGAAGCAATGAATTTTTTAAAGTCGTTTGTTAAGGCATCGAAAAGTAAATCGGCTTTTAGCTGATAACCCTCGCGGGTAAAATGAATTTTGTCGGGTCTAGCAAGTTTATTGGTTTCCCATTTTCTTATAGAGTTTAAGCCGCCCATGATGGAGAAAAAATCCCACACGACAACATGCTCTTGTTTGCCGATTTCAATCATCGCTTCGCGTACTTTTAGGGCGTTTTTGTTGGGGTGTTTTCTTTTGAAGTAGCTGTCGTTATTGGTTATGAAAATGAATTGCACATTGCTGTTTACGCTTCTAATTTTTCGCATTAAGGTCAAGTAGTTTTGTTTGTATTCTTCGGCTTTAAACTCAGCCATAGGCACATTGGCATCGTTGATTCCAATTCCAAAAATTACAAGGTCGGGAATGGCAGTAGCCAAATTTTTTTCAAATAATTGGCAGCGAAGATAGGTAGGAAGCGATGCGCCATTTGCACCTATTGCAGTATATGTAAGGCCTTCAATGTTATTCAGCAATTGAATGCCTTGCAACTCAAATTTTGCTGCCCGGTTGTTGGTGTCTTTTATGAACTTCAACATCAAGCTATCTATGGCTTTTGAAAAGAATAATTGTGTAAAGCCATTTGTGCTATCTGTTGTAAATGAATCAATCTCAGGGTTCTGGGGTTCTATTGTATAACCCGATAAACTGGTGTTGTGATACACAATGGCAGATGTGAAAAGATAACGTGAAGAGTCTTTGCGATTTACCTTGATGATAGCTTCGGCAATGCTATCGGTTGTGGCAGTTTGCATTGCTGCCAAACCCCATTGGCAACTATCGCCATTGCGTGCCGCGCGGCAGCTCTTCCAAGTGCCGGTGTAGGTTGTTTTAATTTCGGCAGGGCTATTGGTGTGCGCCATTTTATATGGAAAAAAGAATCCGTATTGCCCGTGAATGCTATCGCTCATGCTTTGTAAATTCTCTCGCATTTTGCCGGTAAACATTCCTGCCTGAACGTGCGAGCCGCCAATGTGCAACACATTTATTTTTCTTTTTTTTGTTGCTATCAACGAGTAAAGTTTTTTGTAAAATGGAAACAACGCGGTGCTATCTCCTGCATAAGTCAGTTTGTTTTCTGCAAGTTTTATGAAAGGATAATCGGTTGCTATTTTTTCTGCATTCCATGAGGTATTGCTGCGCAGCAATACCTCATTTTCCGATACACCGCTTTTGTAATGTTGCTGTGCCGAAGAATGGATAGGCAAAACTGCCATCAATAAGAATGAGCTAAGGAGTAGCCGTGTTTTTTTTCCAATCATTAAATTCTGTAAGAAGATGTTTAGTAAAAAGTTCGCCAACGGTTTTTGCTCCGGCAGGAGAAAAATGAACATAATCTACTGCGGCAAGCGGAGGCTCGGCAGCCACCCAATTCAACATAGAGTTTTTGCCGCCCATTACTTCATACAAATCCCAAAAAGCGCAACCATTATTCAATGCAGCTTTTTTTAATGCATCGCGCACGCATTCTAAGTTTGGAAATGTTTGCATTTCGCCATCAATGCCAGTGCTCATGTCGGCAGGGCCAATTACCAAAAATGATGCAAGTGGCTGTACAGATTTTAAATATCTTATCTGCGAGGCAAAGAATTTTCCATACTGTTCGGCATGAGCCGAATCGGTAATATATGGAACGGTATTGCCGCCATATTGCAAAATTATCAAGCCTATATTTTGGTTATCAAAAGCTGCATTTAAATGTGCTTTTTCCATTTTGCGAAACACCGTTCCCGAGCCACCGCGCATGGCAATGTTATCTACAGTTACACCATCGCTGTTTTCGAGCGAAATGCCGTAAACATCGGGCGATATGTTGCCGGTGAATTGAATTGTCAATTCATCGGGCGTGGTCGCAAAATGCTTTGTAATTCTTTTGTATGCTGTGCCTGCTTCTATTGTTTCGCTCGAAACAATATCGCCTTTTACAGCAAAATCAATAATGCATTCGGCCTCTAAGTTGCCGATATGTAGCACAGCCTTGTTGTATTTTCTAATACTTGCAAATCCGGCTTTGGATGGTATGAATTTCAACCAAGCTGTTTTGTTTTCTTCATTGATTTCAAATCGTGAAATTATTGCCAGTGCACCGAAATTACTGTGTTGCAAATTGTTTGTTGCGCCACCAAAAAGTGCGTATCGTTTCCAGTTTTCAGAAGCCGATTGTTGTATAGCAATAGAAGGTACTACTTCAATGGCGGGCAACATGCCGGGGCCACTACCGCCAAACTTTGTTTGCAATGTATTGCGTAGTATGGATGTAATTCTGTCGCCTTCGATTTGCGAATCGCCATAATGCAAAATGCGCAGCGAAGTACCTTTTGTTTTTAAACCATCAATGCCCGAGAAGAAACTGTGCAAGGGGTGTTTTTCTCCTTTGTTGTATTGAATGTTGAGGTTGGCAAGTAACGCAGATGTTGCATCGGATTGTTGTATTGTTTTATCAAAATTTTTGTTTGCTCGTAACGAATCTTCGGCATTGTAAATGGTAAGTAATTTTTCTACTGCAATTGCTTTTACTTTGGTTGAATCGCTAAGCGAGAAAAGTTTTTCGAACTTTGCAAAGCGAAAATGAAACTCGCCAAGCTGAATGCCTTGAGCAGGAAACACCGCTGCCAATAGTGCGCAAAGCGCACCAACGGTCAATAAGAACAATAATGTTTTGTATGGCTTAAACATTTCTGGGTGCTAAACTACACTTCATTCCAATTGGAGTAGCCAAACATTTCCTTGCCGCCTAAAAACTTGTTTTCTATGTAAGACAAAATGCGATTTTTCAATCGCTCGTGTTTTAGTTTTGGGCGGTTGCTATTAAACTGTTTTGTAAAGTTCAATTTGTGTTTCCAGTCTAATTTATTGATGTATTGCTCCATTACTTTTGGATGTGTTCCATCGAATTTTGGTATCCACCCAAGCGCGCCAAAATCAAATTCGTGCTCTAACAAACTGTATGTTTTTGCTGTTTTTTCTTTGCCGTGGTGCATGCCATCTTGCTCTTTCTTTTTCGCCTGCATTAAATGTGGTGGGCGTACCCAACCGTAGTGATATACATAAGCATCAATTGCTTTTACATTCAATTTCTCAAAATTGTTTTTTCTAAAAGATTGAGCATCCTTGTGTGAAAAAATATTTGCACCGTTGCGCACTATTCGTATTTCATTTTTATACCAGCCATGAAATGGCATGTAGTGTTCGTAATCTGCAAAAAAGTGATGGTACTTAAATAGTAAACCATCTATTGTTTTATCGCCAAAAAATTGTTGGCACGAATGCAAAATTATAGGTAAGTCTTTTTCGTGAATCACCTCGTCTGCCTGAAGATAAAAACACCAATCGCCACTGCATTGTTTTAAAGCAAATGTGGTTTCGTCTGCAAAAATCTTTCCATCAATAAATGCTTTTTCATCCCATTTGCGTTCAAATATTTTTACTTTATTGCTGCCAATAGATTCAATTAATGCGCGGGTTTTATCGTCTTCATCGCAATTGCCCAGTGCCACCACAAATTCATCTACAATTGGCAGGATGGACTCTATTGCTTCTTTGATAGGGAAGTAGTATTTGTGTGCATTGCGAACTATTGTAAAACCACTAATTGTCATGGATGTATTAAAGTATTCTTGCGCAATATACAATTCAATCAAGATTCGCTAATGCTTACAAAAGTTTACATTCGCTTATTCGCAAATGGAAACGTACTTGAAGGAACTTGATACACAGCTTTTTTTCTTTGTCAATCAGCAATTGGCAAATGTTGTGTTAGATTGGCTGTGTCCGTTGCTACGAAACAAGTTTACATGGATTCCATTTTATATTGCTGCTGCTGTTTTTCTTTTTACTAAGTACAAAACAAATGCATTATGGTTTATAGCTGCAGCAGCAGTAACTGTGCTGCTCACCGACCAACTTTCTGCTTCGCTAATCAAACCTTTTTTTGAACGCTTGCGCCCTTGCAACGAGCCTGCTATTAGTGCGCAAGTTCGTTTGCTGGTAAAGTGCGGCAGAGGGTTTAGTTTCGTTAGTTCACATGCGGCAAATCACTTTGGAATAGCTGCACTTTTTGCTGTTTATTTCAAAAATAAGTATTTGTATATTTTACTTTTTGCGTGGGCAAGTTCTATTGCGTTTTCGCAAGTTTATGTAGGTGTTCACTACCCATTTGATGTGTTGATTGGTAGTGTGCTGGGTATTGCCATTGGGTGTTTAGCTGCCTGTGGTTTGCAGTTGATGCCAGTAAAAACAACGCTGAATTTTGAGGGTAACAGCAATTTGAGAAAGTGAGACTTACTTAGCAGAAACTGCTTGTTGAATTGCCTGTTTCATTTCGGCCTCGTCTGCCACGCCCAATTTGCGCCAAACTTCTTTTCCTTGCTTGTAAAGAATTAATAAAGGAATGCTTTGTACATTCATGTAGTTTGAAACTGCTGGGTTTTTATCTACATCAATATCCAGCAATTCAACTTGCTCGCTCATTTCTTTTACTACCTTTTTTACTCTTGGTTTCAATACTTTGCAGGGTCCACACCACACTGCATTAAAATCTACCATCACCAGTTTTTCTTTATTGATGGCTGCCAAATAATCGTTCTGCGACATTTCTTTTACAGCGGCTTCTTCGCCTTTTACAACTGGTTTGCCATTGTTCATCCATGCCAATACGCCTCCTTCTAAGTTGTAAACTTCTTTAAATCCATTTTTGTGTGCCCAATCGGCAGCATTGCCGCTTCTGCCGCCACTAAGGCAGTAAACGTATAGTGGTTTCGATTTATCTAAAGCATTCATTTCTGTTTCAAAGCTGCTACTGTTGATGTTTATGTTTTTGGCATTTGCAAGGTGCTTTTGTGCATACTCTTCGGGCGTGCGCACATCAACTAATTGGATGTTGCTTTCTGCAATTTGTTTTTGAAAATCATCTGCCGAAATGTTGCTGCTTTTTTGACCCGAAGTATTGCAGGCTGCAAACAATAGCACTATTGATAAAATAGAAATAATACGTTTCATATACGGTGAAAATACACTGAAAAACGAAAGACAAAAAAGATGCAGGTAAATATGAAGCTATTGAGCAATAATTAACTACCCGTAAACTTCTAAAAGCACCGAAACTGAAAAGTAGTGTTTAAATGTTTCCTTTCATTATTTCGCGGCTGATAACCAGCTTTTGAACCTCTGAAGTGCCTTCGCCTATTGTACATAGCTTGCAATCGCGATAGAATTTTTCTACCGGAAAGTCTTTTGTGTAGCCGTAGCCGCCAAAAATTTGCACTGCATCATTGCTTACAAATACCGATACCTCAGAGGCATAGTATTTTGCATAAGCAGATTGTTTGGTCAATTTTTTGCCTGCATTTTTCAAATATGCCGCTTGGAAAATCAACAACTCGGATGCTTCAATTCTTGTAGCCATATCGGCAAGTTTAAATGCTATTGCTTGAAAGTTGGCAATAGGCTGACCAAATTGCTCGCGCTCTTTTGCATATTGCACCGATGCTTCGTACGCACCTTTTGCAATGCCCAAACTTAGTGCTGCAATTGAAATTCTTCCGCCATCTAAAATTTGCATTGCCTGCTGAAAACCTCTGCCTATTCCTTTTTCGCCACCTACCACATTTTCATCGGGCACAAAGCAATCTTCAAAAATTACTTCGGCAGTTTCGCTTGCGCGCATACCCAATTTGTTTTCTTTTTTGCCTGCTTTTAAACCCTTGGTGCCGCGTTCTATAATAAATGCAGTCATACCCGCAGTATCAAGCAATTCGCCAGTGCGCACTATTGCCACTACTACATCGCTTGAAATGCCATGTGTTATCCAGCATTTAGTTCCGTTTAAAACCCAACCGCCATCAACTTTTTTGGCTGTGCATTTCATACGCATGGCATCGCTGCCTGTATTTGGCTCGGTTAAACCCCATGCGCCAATGTGTTGGCCACTGGCAAGTTTTGGAAGGTATTTTTTCTTTTGTTCATCGGTGCCGTGATAGTAAATGTGCCCGGTGCAAAGCGAGTTGTGCGCAGCCATAGAAAGCCCTATAGAGCTGCAAACTTTCGATACTTCCACAATGCCCGTAACATATTCAAAGTAGCTGAATCCGCTTCCGCCATATTGTGTTGGAATAAACATGCCCATCAGCCCCAACTCGCCCATTTTGTGAAACAAATCCTTTGGGAAGTATTGAGATTCATCCCATTCCATCATTTTAGGTTTTATTTCTTTGGCTGCAAAATCGCGCACTGTTTGCGCAATCATTTGTTGGTTTTCGTTCTGTTCAAAGTTCATTGTTCAGTTTGTTTTCTTTTAAAAAGCAGCGCGAATATAAACCTTTACACTACTTGTGTGAAGGTTTTTAATACTGTATCGTTTTTGCCGTGCAATATGATTTTGTGTTTGTTCACAGTGCGCTTTGCGGTTGCCATCGTAGGTTGCGTTGCAGATGCAGCCAGTTTACAAAGCGATAGCAAAAGTATGCGGCAGGGATGGCTGCAATTATATCTATTGTATAATGTACGTGTTGCCACAGTATCAATGTAGGCGAAACAATCAACGCAATGCCGCAGTATATTTTTGCCCATTTTTTTTGAGCGAGAAAATACATGAGGGCAATGGTTGCTGTGTGGCCAGAAAAAAAGAGGTCTTTTACTACTTGCAAATCGGGCTGGTGCAGCAAAATATTGGCGAATGGATCGTTTAAAAAAATAATGTCTGCCGGAGCTTCAAGCGGAACTAAAAAAATACTTAGTGTTCTGAAGAATGAAAGCAGCGCAAACATTTGCAAACCCTTGGTAAGTTTTGGCGGTGATGCAAGTAGCTCAAGCAGCACTATCAACACGGTAGAGTAGGTGATTAAAAATATTGGGGTAGAAAAATCGGTGGGTGTTAGTAGGTGTAGTACAAAATCATTTAAGCGTGTTCCTTGCCGTTTTTCAAATTCGGCTATAAAATGAATGTTTTGGCTGCCTGCAACGAAAAAGGCTAAACAAGTAAGCGCAAATTCATTTCTGAAAGCAGGCTTTTGTAAATAAAGTTTCCAGTTTTTTATCACCGAATGCAAGTTGCTTTTTTATTATCAATCTTGTTGAATAAAACTATTTGTGCTCTGTTTTAATTCAAATAACTGTTTTTTTATCCAAGTAATTTGGCAGAATTTGTGTTGAAACACATCAGGCATAATTTTCATTATTCAGTTTTACCTTTCTATGCTTCCACATGTATTTATACAGCACAGGAAAATAATAGAGATATGAAATAGCTAAAACAACTACCATAGCGGTATAAAAATTCAGAACAAAGCCATCTGTAATTAGAGGGGTGATAATAATTAGCCACTCGCCCGTAACTCCCAGTGGATACAAAACAATAAAGAATGAATAACGCATCCATACCAATGATTTAACTTCGCGATGCACCAACGAAAAGAAGTAATAACTATAGCGAATTAACTCTGTGATGCCCCACGCAAATGCAACCGTAATGATGCCGTAATTGGTAATTGGGTGCAACTCTTTTTTTACAAAAATATTGATGAGTACCAGTACTAAAATTCTGGAAAATACTTGTGCTGCCGTAGAGCCAACGGGCGATTTTACCCATCGCAGCAAAGCGTGGATAATTTCGAGTAGTGCGAGCCCTTGGGCAATATTTAGTAACCATAAACTTTGCGATGTAAGTACGCAGCCTCGGCAGGTAAAAGAGATTAAAAACAACAACCAAAACACAAATGCTACAAAATTGTATCCGGCAAGATAATTTTTGATGGTATTACTCATGGTGTGCCAATTGTGTAAATGAAGATAAAAAAACCATCGAATGCTTTTTAGGAAATACTACAACCAAGTATGCAAGATAAAAGTGCTGCAGTAGTGTCGCAAAATCTTTCTTCTAAAAATGGGTGTGGGTTTTATGCTATTAAATACTACGGGATGTTTGATACTAAATCCGTTTTATTGCATTTCCATTCTTACAAACATGAATACTATTTTCCGAAAAAAGTCAGTTGAAAAAGTATTAGCCGATGCAGCAGCCGGGCATAGCGATGCCGAGCACAATACCACCGCATTGAACCGAACATTGGGTGTGCGCGATTTAACCGCTTTTGGTATAGCTGCCATTGTGGGTGCGGGTATTTTTTCAACTATTGGTAAAGCAAGTTTTGATGGTGGTCCCGGCATCATTTTACTGTTTGTTTTTGTAGCAATTGCTTGTGGTTTTTCTGCCTTGTGCTATGCTGAATTTGCAAGTATGGTGCCGGTAAGTGTAAGCGCCTAGACTTATTCTTATGTTGCCTTTGGCGAAATAATTGCATGGATTATTGGTTGGGATTTGCTAATGGAATATGCCATTGGCAATATTGCAGTTGCTATTTCGTGGAGCGATTATTTTACTTCTCTATTAGATGGATTCGGTTGGCATATACCCGATTTTTTGACCATGGATTATTGGACAGCCCAAGCCCAAGAAAGTGCAGCGGCAATTGCCGCTTGGAACGGTGCGCCACAAGTAGCGGGCATTCGCCTGATATGCGACTTGCCGGCCTTTTTAATAGTTGTGATAATTACCTACATCACATACATTGGCATTCGCGAATCGCGAAACTCGGCAAACCTGATGGTGCTGTTGAAACTTACAGTGATTTTTTTGGTGATTGCCGTTGGTGCCTTTTATGTAAAACCCGAAAACTGGGATCCTTTTTTGCCAAATGGTATTTCGGGAGTTTTGCGCGGCACAGCAGCAGTTTTTTTTGCATACATAGGTTTCGATGCTATTTCCACTACTGCCGAGGAATGTAAAAATCCGCAGCGCGATTTGCCGCGTAGCATGATATACTCATTGATAATTTGTACTGTAATTTATGTGGCAGTGGCATTGGTATTAACCGGAATGGTAGATTACAAAAAACTGGATGTGGGCGATCCTCTTGCTTTTGTTTTTCATGAGTTGGATATGAATTGGTTTGCAGGAGTTATTGCCATAAGCGCAGTGGTAGCTACGGCAAGTGTAATGCTTGTTTTTCAACTTGGGCAGCCGCGCATTTGGCTAAGTATGAGCCGCGATGGATTGCTGCCAAAAGTGTTTTCAAAAATTCACCCCAAGTATCACACACCATCTTTTAGTACAATACTTACAGGCGTAGTAGTGGCTGTTCCGGCTTTGTTTCTTAACATGAATGTGGTGATTGACTTAACCAGCGTAGGAACGTTGTTTGCCTTTGTACTGGTGAGTGCCGGCATTTTAAAGTTGCAAATGGACCCAAATCGTCCGCAACCTGCTTTTAAAGTTCCATACATCAACGGTAAATATATTTTGCCCATCGGCATAGTTGCCGGGCTTGCGCTTTGGTGGTATTTGAGCCCACAAGGGCTGAGCAGTATTGATTTATCTTCGTGGCAGTCGCTGCGAGTAGCAATTCCCAACTTTCTATTTGTTGTGCTGGCTTGTGTGGTGGCTGTGTTAGGTTTTAAGTATAGTTTTTCGCTTATACCGGCACTTGGTTTGTTAAGCTGTTCTTACTTGTTGTGCGAGTCGGGTGTAAGCAACTGGGAACGTTTTGTGCTGTGGCTTTTGTTGGGTTTGGTAGTTTATTTTATTTACGGAAAAAAGAAAAGCAAACTCGCTCCGGTAGCCTAACTTACTTGTGTTGTAGATGAAGTTCAATCATCATTTAAGTAAGTGAACTTCGTTGTGTGCTAACTATTGCTTACAACCATGATTACTTAATCATTACCTTTCTCGAAACTACTTTGTTGTCGCTTTGCAATACAACCGAGTACATTCCTTTTGCTACGCCTGCTACATCCAGCACATCTGTTGTGTTGCCATTTACTTCAATGCTTTTGCTTGCAACAGTAGCACCCAACATATTTACCATAAACACTTTGCCCGAAAACACATCTGCGGTTTTTACCTGCACCATTACTTGGTTGTTTTGTGAGCTTACAAAAGTATTGAAGGCAAGATCCGCAAATTGATTGATTGTGTTGATGCCGGATGCAATGGGTTGGCGACAAGTATCGCCAGGTTCTACAATTTCAATAAACAAATCAAAGCCGGCTCCTCTTGCATCATCTTCGCTTAATGGAAATGTTTGATTGTTGCCGGCTACCTTGATGTATGCAATGCCTGTAAAGCCAATATTATAATAGCCTTTGGGGTCGTTTGTTGTACCCGATATTACAAAACATCCATTTTTTCCGCCCACAAACACCATGCTTGCCGGGTTGCTTACATGTTGCATACCGTTTGGCACGCCACTTACCGTTAATATCTTAAACGAATCTATTGTGGCAAGCGAAAATGATGTAGGCATCAATAGCTGAACAACTTGCTCATAATACTTTCCACGCTCTGCACAAGGCAATAAATCTGCTGTGGGTGTTGCTCCTTGCACTGTGTTGGTGGTGTCAATAACACAAGAAACTTGAGCCGTAATATTCAAGGCGAATAATGATAATGAGAGAAGTAAAATGTTTTTCATGCAAAAAATTTAAGGCGTGAATATAGCAGGTTGTTTCACTTTTAACTTCAAAAGCTATAATTATGTGCTTTCAGATAAAATAATTGTTTCTTTAAACTTTGCTGAACAAAACCGTCCTAAACATCTCTTATTAAAATACATATTGTGAAATACATTTTTTCTCTTTTCATTTTTTCTTTTGTTGCTCTTACTACTCAGTCGCAAGGCATCATTTTTGAAGAAAATATTTCTTTTAACGATGCAATTGCAAAAGCAAAAGCAGAAAACAAAATCATTTTCATGGATTGCTACACCACTTGGTGTGGACCCTGTAAAAGACTTGCGGCAAATGTTTTTCCGTTGGCAGATGTGGGCGGGTATTTCAATGCAAAATTTATCAATACCAAAGTGGATATGGAAAAAGGTGAGGGTCCGGCTATTGCAGCCGAGTTTGGTGTGCGCGCATATCCCACATTGTTGTTTATTGATGGCAACCGCAAAGTTGTGAATAGGGTAGTGGGTTTGGTAGATGGCCCAACATTGATTGCCGGAGGTAAACAAGCCAACAACCAATTGCCGGGCTTAATGGATGAATTGAAAGGCCGATACGATGCAGGAAACAGAACTCCCGAGTTTTTACAAACTTATGTTGATGCACTATTGAACGATGGTGTGAACTACGATAAAGAGTTTTCGGAATGGCTGAAAGCTCTATCTGATAAAGATTTGCAAAGCGAAAGAACCACCAAGCAGATTTTTAATTACACCAATAGCATTGCATCGCCAGGCATGGCTTATGTTTTAAAAAACAAAGTTTATTACAATCAAGTAGTTGGCGATAAAGTAGTGTCGGGCAAGGTGAATTCGCTTGCAGAAAAGGCTATGAAAGAGTCGTTGCAAAAGCAAGACAAAACTATTTTTGATGCCGGAGTTAAAGTGTTACAAGCCTTAAATGCAGCAGATGCCTCGGAGCAGATAAATAAACTCTCGATGGATTATGCCGCTCGAACAAACGACTGGAGCAGCTACGACAAATTTGCTACTGCATACATCAAAAAGTCTGGCACAAAAGATGCTTTTGTTCTAAATGATGTTGCATGGAATTATTACCTAAATGTAAATGATAAAGCCTTGTTGCAAAAGGCATCCAAGTGGGCTTTTGAAGCAGTGAATTTGAAAAACACATCAACCAATAATATCACTTATGCCTACTTGCTTTACAAAACCGGCAACATCAAAGAGGCGATAAAGTCATGTGATTATGCCATTCTTCGTGCAAAAGAAGAGCGCTTGCCCACCACAGGAGCCGAAGAGTTGAAAAGAATACTGGAAACAGAAGGTAAAAAGTAGCTTCAATAGGCTTCGGAATCTTATTAACCTTTTTAGTGTTACCTTTCGGCAATTTCAACTACCTTCGCACTATTATTTTACTTAATTGAAATGCCATGTTTGGGTTAGGCACAACAGAAATCATTCTTATTGTATTAGCGGTTTTACTTTTGTTTGGCGGCAAAAAAATTCCTGAATTGATGCGCGGCATCGGGCAGGGAGTGCGCGAGTTCAACGCAGCCAAAGCAAATGTGAAAGCTGAGATTGAGGATAATATGAAAAACAAACCAGCCACTTCAGAAACCAAATCTTCTGAAGAAGCTAAGTCTTAATTAATCTTCAACTCACGTTCAATCCACAAATGTCTGTATCGGCATATCGTACATTATCCGCTATTCAGCAGGATATAAATTCGGGTAAAGTTTCTGCTACTTCTTTAACTCTTGCGTACCTTGAAAACATTAAGGTAAATGCTCACTTAAATGCTTTTTTAGAAGTGTTTGAGGCGGAGGCGATAGAGCGCGCAAAATTTTTAGATGAAAAGAAAAAAAGTGGTGCTACTGTTGGAAGATTGTTCGGTTTGGTGATAGCAATTAAAGATAATATATGCTTTAAGAACCATAAAGTTTCGGCTGCGTCAAAAATCTTAGAAGGCTTTACTTCTATTTTTTCTTCAACCGTAGTTGAAAGACTTTTGGCAGAAGATGCCATCATCATCGGGCGTACAAATTGCGATGAGTTTGCGATGGGTTCTTCTAACGAAAACTCTGCTTATGGCAAGGTGTTGAATGCGATAGATAATTCTTTGGTACCGGGTGGTTCATCGGGTGGCTCGGCCGTGGCGGTGCAAGCATTTTTATGCCATGCCGCATTAGGGTCCGATACAGGAGGTTCCATTCGCCAACCCGCAGCGTTTACAGGCACAGTGGGTTTAAAACCAACTTATGGTCGCGTGTCGCGCTGGGGTTTAATTGCCTACGCATCTTCGTTCGATCAAATTGGGCCCATGACACATTCGGTAGAAGATGCAGCATTGATAACCGAGGTTATTGCCGGAAAAGATCACTACGACAGTACATCTTCGTCAAAACCCGTAGATGCCTATACTGCAAAATTGGCTTTTGGTAAAAAAGCGCGAATTGCTGTGCTCGATAACACCTTAAATAGCGAAGGCATTCATGCAGATGTTCAAAAACAAGTGAATGATACTATTGCGCAATTGCAGGCAAAAGGTCATTCGGTTGAAACTGTTGATTTTTCTTATTTGGATTATTTGATTCCAACATATTATGTACTTACCACTGCCGAGGCCTCCAGCAATTTGGCGCGTTTTGATGGTGTGCATTATGGCTTTCGCTCACCAAACGCCACCGATATGGAAAGCGTTTATAAGCGCAGCCGCACCGAGGGCTTTGGTAAAGAAGTAAAGAATCGCATCATGCTTGGAACCTTTGTGTTAAGTTCGGGTTATTACGATGCTTATTATTCTCGTGCCCAAAAAGTGCGTAGATTATTGCGCAACGAAATGGATAAAATTTTTAGCAACTACGATTTTATTTTGCTACCCACCACGCCATCTGTCCCTTTTAAAATTGGTGCAAAAACATCTAATCCGGTTGAAATGTATTTGGCGGATATTTTTACCGTGTTAGCAAATCTTACGGGTAATCCTGCTATTTCAGTGCCCGTTGGCAAAGACGAAAATGGGCTCCCTATTGGCGTTCAACTGATGGCGAAAAACTTTCACGAAGCAGAACTGTTTGCTTTCTGCAAAGATGCGTTGGAAGCGTAAGACTTTCTTTTTTGTATTAAGAATCAGTTCTCGGCTGTCTTTCTACTTACTTCTGTTCTCTCAATAAAGTTATCAATAATCTGTGTGGTTTTTTCAGGATAAACCATGTGAAATAAATGTTCGCGGAAAAGGTCGTGTTCGTTCACATTAGTTACATCCATTACTTCGATGTTTCTACCTACGTAAAAGCGTGGAACATACTTTGCCACACCATCATTTTCGCTTTTTAGAATCAAAACAGGTATGTTGTATTTTGGAAAGTTTTGTAGCCCTTGTTGCTTGTCAAACACAATAGATTGTTCCAGTGCCGAGTGGGTTTGAATTGCAAACACCTTTGCCGGAAGTCTGTTCAGTGCATTTTCGATTGGTATGCGGTTTAGATGTGGCAGCGAGTCCATATTTGTCATCAACTCCAATATGCGCTCTTTAGATGCAGCCCAAATTTTCTCGCGCATTTCTGAATCTTTTTTTATCAACCAATCAGAAAGGTTGATGCCGCGCTTGCGCACACCCGATTTTGTATCAAACGGAATTACACTGCGCAAAGCAATCAGCATAGTGCGCACGCGTAAACTTTGTTTGGGGCTAATAGAAGGTAAAATTACCGTATCTAAAAAGCCTAACAAAGCATGTTTAGCTTCTTCTCCATAAAATGGATTGGCTCCAATGCGACCACGCAAATGCTTTTTTATTGCAGGGAATTTATTCAGTTCGCGGTCAATCATCATAAAATAAATGTTGCCCATAGAGTGGTCGAAAAGATAAACGGGGTGACCATTTTCGCCAAAATAATCTACAACGGCTTCTATGTTTTTGGCGATGTGATAAGAGTATTCCGATGGTGGCAAATCGTTTGGTATAGAGCCATAATGCATGGCTGCGGCAATATACTTTTGCGAAGGCAAGGTAGATAGCAAACCGTCAAAAGAGTTCAAGCCTAAAAAGCCGTGAACCATCACAACTACCGGAAGTTTTTCTTTTGCATTTGGTTTGTAAGCATTGGCTGTATCCACGCGGATAACGCTTGGGCCGTAGGGTGTTTCGCGTATTACTTCAAGCTGTGGCCATGTTAATGCTTTGTCGTCAATAAATACAGTAAGTCGTTTTTCAACTTTGTCTATGTGGCGCAAAAAACTCGGGCTTTCATTTTCTTTTCCGTTTGTAGCATAAAGCCATGCAAGCGGCCTGCGTTTATCGGCTTTGGTAGCCAAAAAAGCTATGCGTTTTGATTGCTTAAGGAAATGAGGTGTTACAGTCATTTCTTTATCTTTTTTATAACTCACTAACACCGCCAACTCTTTAGAGTCGAAGGCTTTTGAAGTACGCTCTATTCCAGCAACTCTACCCTCGGGATTGCAAGCAAGAAAAACATAATCTAAACCTTCTTTATTAAGGTCGAGCATGTACTTAGATATTGTAGCATTAAATTCTTTTGTGTAGGAGTCTAATGACTGGCGCGAAATTGCCGAACCAAGAATTTGCTGGCGTTTGATATAACCTGCTTTGTAAAGTTTTCTAATAAAGCTGCTGGCATCGGTTACTCCGGTTAAATCGCGCTGACTTTGAAACTGTGAGTTTACAAATGTGTAAATGATGTTCTCGGGTTTTACAATATCGGAGTAATTATCAAAAATATATTGATACGCGCCTGCTGGCGATTGGCCGTGCGATAAGCCAACCAAAAATTTTTCGCCCTTTTCAAGAACCTTGTTGGCATTTTTAATAAAGTCTTTTGCTACGGCTCTGTCAAACTCTTTTCGAGTGTGAAAGTATTTTGTATCTGGCGCTGTGAAGGGTGTTTCAGCCTTAGTGTTAATCTCATTTTCTGTATCCATTTCCATATTCATCAAGTCAATTGTACATAAGTTTTCATTTATTTCACAATAGCATAACGATTTGGCGATGTTTAGATTTCAACAGTTTTATCAACTCGTTTTTTGTGTTTGCTAAAATTGTGAATTAAACAGCCGTATCTAAATAACAAAAGCAGCCCAAGGGCTGCTTTGAGGTATTGATAGGGATTAAGGTTAGCACATCAGTGAAATTCCGCTTGGCATCGGAATATCCATAGGCGGAGCCGATGGTGGAGCCGCTGTTGCAGCTTTTGCGGTACGATGAGGCGGCATTATTTCGTGGCTCAAAATACTTTCTGCGGTTGCTTTGGCGTAAATTTTAATCATAGTTTTCAGTTTACTTGTTCAGATTAAGACGTTCAGTACAAGGCTTTACGGTTTTAGTACTAAAAGGTTTCTATTTTGCGCAAAAAATATTCATGCTAAAAAGGATTTTATTGCTTCTGTTGGTAGCAATAGTTGCATTGATTGCTGTGATTGTATTCAACACGGCAAACTTGAAAAGCCGACAAGTAAAAGTTGCCGAAAACGAGGTAGTGCGTGTTGCAGTTGATTCTGCGGTAGTTGTGCGCTTGAGTAAAGCAATTCGCTATAAAACAATTTCTTTTGATGAACCGGGTTTAACCGACTATTCGCAGTTTGATAGCCTTCACGCTTTTTTTGAATCGGCATTTCCATTGGTTCATCAAAAATTGGAGCGCACACTAATCAATAAGTACAGCGCACTTTATTACTGGAAAGGGAAAAATACAAATTTGAAACCTGTTTCAATGTATGCACACTTAGATGTGGTGCCAGTAGAGGAAGCAAGCAAAAGCCAATGGGTAGTTGCTCCTTTTGAAGGTACAGTAAAAGATGGGTATATCTGGGGGCGTGGCACATTGGATGATAAAGGAAGTGCCATCGCCATTTTGGAAGCAGTAAATAGATTGCTGGAAAGTGGTTTTGTGCCCGAACGCGACATCTACATTGCTTTTGGGCACGATGAAGAAATTGGTGGCACCGAGGGAGCCGAAAAAATAGCAGCCTATCTTGCTTCTAAAAACGTAAAAACGGAGTTTCATTTAGACGAAGGCGGTTTGGTTTCGCATGGTATGGTGCCGGGTGTTTCAAAAGATTTTGCTTTGATAGGCACAGCCGAAAAAGGCTTTCTTACTTTAGAACTTACTGTAAAGATGAATGGCGGGCACAGTAGCCGTCCACCAAAAGAATCGGCATTAGGAACATTGATAACTGCATTGGCAAAACTGGAAGCACACACTTTTGAAAGAACCGTTTCCATCACCGTAAATGATTTTATTGATTTTGTGGGTCCCGAAATGGATATGCCGCTAAAAGCCGTGTTTGCAAACAAGTGGCTTTTTAAAAGTGTAATAATGGATGAGTATCAAAAAAGTGTTGAAGGCAATGCGATGGTGCGCACCACCGGAGTGCCAACGGTACTAAATGCCGGCATTAAAGAAAATGTTGTGCCGGGCGAGGCAAGTGCTAAAGTAAACTTCAGAGTTTTGCAGGGCGAAACAACAGCGGATGTGATAAAAAAAGTGAAAGAAATTATTCAAAACGATACGGTAAAAATCACTCCGTTTGGAGTTGTGTTTGAGCCGTCTAAGAGTTCTAGCCCAGAAACCTATGGCTTTAAATTGCTGCAAAACGCAACTGCAAAAGTTTTTCCCGATGCTTGCGCAGCCCCATTTTTGATGATTGGCAGCACCGATTCTAAACATTTTGAACCTGTAACCGAAAACGCCTATCGCTATTTGCCAGTGCGTATGGATGGCGCAGAGGTAGCTAAAATTCATGGTGTAAATGAGCGTATTTCCATTGCTGCTCACATGGAGTGTATTGCCTTTTACGAAACTTTAATGAAGGACTTGAAGTAGCATTTCGCCCTTTACCGAAGTTTGTGAAGATATGTGTGAAATAGAATGTTCTGTTTTTCGACAAAATTCAGCCAAACCTTGTGAGAATGTGGATAAATTCTATATTTGCACTCCCGTTTTCCGAAAGGGCTTCCAAGACGGTTTCGTAAGTGTTGCATAATCAATTAGTTGAGTATCAAAATAAGCGTTGTGAGCCGCAGCTGAGAATCAACCGAAAAAAGTAAAACTTGCTTAATCAACTTATCTCTTAACAAAAAAATAAACGGAATAATTATCATGGCAGATTTGAAACAATTAGCTGAAACATTGGTAGGTCTTACAGTAAAAGACGTACAAGAACTTGCAAACATCTTAAAAGCTGACTACGGTATCGAGCCGGCTGCTGCTGCTGTTGCTGTTGCTGCACCTGCTGCAGGTGGCGGTGCTGCTGCTGCTGTTGAGCAAACTGAGTTCGATGTAATCCTGAAAAGCGCAGGTGCACAAAAACTTAACGTGGTTAAAGTTGTGAAAGATCTTACTGGTCTTGGCTTGAAAGAAGCTAAAGATTTGGTAGATGGTGCTCCAAAACCAATCAAAGAAAAAACAGACAAAGCAACTGCTGAAGATTTGAAAAAGAAATTGGAAGAAGCAGGTGCTGAAGTTGAAGTTAAATAATTTCAGCGGTCAGTAAACTAAATAAGGCGTGGTTTCTTCTCGAAAAGAAGCCATGCCTTTACCTGTTTATCGGGAAATGTTCCTTACAGAACAGTGGCGTTCTTCCCGAAAGGCATCCGAGCAAGGCGGAAAAAAAAGCGAATAGCCAAATAATTCAGAAAAGAGAATTTCAATCCTTAATATAATGGCTGAGAAAAGCACTCAACAAATCCAACCACGAATTAGCTTTGGTAAAGTTAAATTGTTGGATCAACAACCTGACTTGTTAGATATTCAATTGGCTTCTTTCAAAGAATTTATCCAATTGGAGACAACTGCAGAAAACCGCAACAAAGAAGGTTTATACACAGTTTTTCAAGAAAATTTCCCAATTTCCGATTCTCGTAACATATTCTTGTTAGAGTTTTTGGATTACTTTGTTGACCCCCCAAGATACACCATTGAAGAGTGTATAGAGCGTGGATTAACATACTGCGTTCCATTAAAGTCGAAATTACGTTTGTCTTGTAACGACCCCGAGCATATTGATTTTAAAACAATTGTTCAGGATGTTTTCTTAGGCAATATCCCATATATGACACCAAAAGGCACGTTTATTATAAACGGAGCCGAACGTGTAATTGTGAGCCAATTGCACCGTTCGCCAGGTGTGTTTTTCGGGCAAAGTTTCCACCCGAACGGTACTAAAATATATTCTGCCCGCGTTATTCCTTTCAAAGGTGCGTGGATGGAGTTTGCAACAGACATCAACAACGTAATGTATGCATACATTGACCGTAAGAAGAAGTTTCCGGTTACTATGCTGTTGCGTGCGGTTGGTTACGATACCGATAAAGATATTTTGAAGTTGTTTGATTTGGCTGACGAAATCGAGTTGAAAAACAAGAAAGAAGCAGCTAAAGCAGTTGGTAGAAAATTAGCAGCAAGGGTGCTTCGCACTTGGATGGAAGACTTTGTAGATGAAGATACCGGTGAGGTGGTTTCTATTGAGCGTAACGAAGTATTGTTAGAGCGCGATACCATCATCAGCGATGATAACTTGGAATTGATTTTAGATAGCGGTGCAAAAACAATCTTTGTTCACAAAGAATCTGTTACTGCCGACTACTCTATTATTTTCAATACGCTTCAAAAAGATACCTCAAACTCTGAGGTAGAAGCATTGAGCCACATCTATCGCCAGTTGCGCGGTTCAGATCCACCTGACGAAGAAACAGCGCGTGGAATTATCGACAAATTGTTCTTTAGCGATAAACGTTACGATTTAGGTGAGGTTGGTCGTTATAAAGTGAACAAAAAGTTGGAGCACGAAATTCCGATGGATGTTCGTGTATTGACAAAGCAGGATATAATCGCCATTGTTACTTACTTGGTGAATCTTTCAAACCAAAGAGCCGATATTGATGATATTGACCACTTGAGCAACAGACGCGTGCGCACAGTAGGCGAGCAGTTGTATTCTCAGTTTGGTGTTGGTTTAGCGCGTATGGCGCGTACCATTCGTGAGCGTATGAACGTGCGCGACAACGAGGTATTTACACCGGTAGATTTGATAAATGCAAGAACGCTTTCTTCGGTTATCAATTCATTCTTTGGAACATCACAACTTTCTCAGTTCCTCGACCAAACAAATCCACTTGCGGAAATTACCAACAAACGTAGGGTTTCGGCATTAGGACCAGGCGGATTGAGCAGAGAAAGAGCAGGTTTTGAGGTGCGTGACGTACACTATAGCCACTATGGTCGCTTGTGTACTATCGAAACTCCAGAGGGACCAAACATCGGTTTGATTTCTACACTTTGCACACATGCAAAAGTGAATCAAATGGGCTTTATCGAAACGCCATACCGCAAGGTAAACAGTGGTAAAGTTGATTTGAAAGGTAAAGTAGAATTTTTATCGGCCGAGCAAGAAGACAATTACACTATTGCTCAAGCAAAAACTGACTTTGATAAATCTGGTTTGTTGGCAGATAAAGTGAAAGCGCGTTTCCAAGGCGATTTCCCAATCACAACTCCAGAGGAAGTTCAATATATTGACGTAGCACCAAACCAAATTGTTGGGGTGAGTGCATCGTTGATTCCATTCTTGGAACATGATGATGCAAACCGTGCGTTGATGGGTTCAAACATGCAACGTCAAGCTGTACCATTGTTGCGTCCGCAGGCTCCGGTAGTAGGTACCGGCTTAGAAGCTAAAGTAGCAGCCGACTCGCGCAACCTTGTAAATGCCGAAGGCGATGGCGTGGTAGAATATGTGGATGCAAATCAAATTGTAATTCGCTACGACCGCACCGAAGATGAAACATTGGTAAGTTTCCGCGATGAGAAAAAATCATACAACCTTTCTAAGTTCTTAAAAACCAACCAAAGCACTTGTATTAACTTGAAACCACTTGTTCGCAAAGGACAACGTGTTACTAAAGGCCAAGTATTGTGCGAAGGATTTGCAACTCAAAACGGAGAGTTGGCTTTGGGTGCAAACTTGAAAGTGGCTTTCATGCCATGGAAAGGTTACAACTTTGAAGATGCAATTGTAATCAGCGAGCGCGTAGTGCGCGATGATGTATTCACTTCAATGCACATCGAAGAGTTTGAATTGGAGGTACGTGATACTAAATTAGGTGAAGAAGAATTAACTCCGGATATTCCAAACGTTTCGGAAGAAGCAACAAAAGATTTGGATGACAACGGTATTATCCGTGTAGGTGCGCATGTAAAAGAAGGTGATATTCTTATTGGAAAAATTACTCCAAAAGGCGAAACCGACCCAACTCCAGAAGAGAAATTGTTACGTGCCATATTTGGTGATAAAGCAGGCGATGTAAAAGATGCTTCATTGAAAGTTCCACCTTCTATAGAAGGAACGGTAATCAGCAAAAAACTTTTTGCCCGTGCCAAAAAAGATAAAACAGCTAAGACAAAAGAAAAAACTGCTCTTGAAAAGTTAGAGAAGGATTTTGCTAAACGCTTAGGCGACATCAAAGATTTGTTGATTGAAAAATTGATGGTGGTGTTGAGCGGTAAAGTAAGTGCTGGTGTAACCAACGTGTATAAAGAGGAAGTAGTTTCTAAGGGAACTAAATTTACTTCAAAAGTGTTGGAGTCATTGGATCTTACAACTGTTGATTTTGGTAACTGGACAAAAGAGGAAGATGCAAATGAGTTGGTAAAACAAATTTTGCATAACTACACTTTGCGTGTAAATGAAGAAACAGGACGCTACAAACGCGAGAAATTCAACATCAGTATTGGTGATGAGTTGCCAAGTGGCGTATTGAAACTTGCCAAAGTTTATATCGCTAAGAAACGCAAGTTGAAAGTGGGCGATAAAATGGCGGGTCGCCACGGTAACAAAGGTATCGTTGCTCGTATCGTTCGTCAGGAAGATATGCCTTTCTTGGAAGACGGAACTCCGGTGGACATCGTTTTGAATCCGTTGGGCGTACCTTCAAGGATGAACTTGGGTCAGATTTACGAAACCGTTTTAGGATGGGCAGGGCAGAAATTAGGCTTAACTTTCGGCACTCCGATTTTTGACGGTGCTTCTTTGGATGAAATTTCTGATTACATCAAAAAAGCAGGTTTGCCTGAGTTCGGTTCTACTTACTTATACGATGGAGAAACAGGTATCAGATTTGACCAACGTACAACAGTAGGTGTTATCTATATGATTAAGCTGATTCACATGGTGGATGATAAGATGCACGCGCGTTCTATCGGGCCATACTCTCTTATCACACAGCAACCATTGGGCGGTAAAGCACAGTTTGGTGGTCAGCGTTTTGGTGAAATGGAGGTTTGGGCATTGGAGGCTTACGGTGCTGCCAACATCTTGCAAGAATTGCTAACTGTGAAGTCGGATGATATCATTGGTAGAGCAAAAGCTTACGAAGCTATTGTAAAAGGCGATAATATTCCAGAGCCTACCATGCCTGAGTCGTTCAATGTATTGGTTCACGAGTTGCGCGGTTTGGCACTCGATTTGAAATTTGATTAATAGTTACTTGATTAACAGTAATCTAAAGCGCGATTCTCAAAAAAGAGTCGCGCTTTTTTTATCTGTCTAATCCATTTGCTAAAACACTTTTGTGTGCCAACTATTAGAGGCATTAAAATCATATATGTGAGAAGTCTGAATATGCACACCAGCAAAAAAATCATTACTATAATGTTTGTATCATTGTCTTGTAAAATATGATAGAGCAACCAGAAACTCTTTTTATTGGGGTAAAAACATTTTCAAAAATTGAAATGCAACACACCAGCAGCAATGCTAAAGTTGCTGTAGTTATTGATGAAGGAGGAGCTGAACTTTCTCCAGCGCAAAGTGAACTTTTGTTTAAGATTCTTGCCTCGGTAAAAGTAAGTGAGCAAGAAGTAGTGATACTCAATTCTGCCAATACGCAAGTAAGTATTTCGGTCATCAAAAACAATTTTGCTGCGCAATATGCACTTGTATTTTCGACAAATGCCAAGGCACTTGGCGAGAATCTGTTGATTCCGGTTTATGAGGTTTTTACCATAGATGAAGTAAAGGTTTTGCGCGCGGCTTCCATTGCAAAAATAATGACGAATGCCGAGCATAAATCGGTACTGTGGAAGTGTTTAAGGCAAATGTTTGAGTTATAGAAGGTATAAAGTATGAAATTGATTTTTGCTACACACAATAAACACAAGGTTGAAGAAATTCAATCTATTTGCCCAACCGAGATTCAGTTGGTTTCGTTGGCAGAGCTGAGTTATCATCAAGAAATTCCCGAAACGCAGGATACTATTGAAGGTAATTCTTTGCAAAAGGCAAGGTATGTTTTTGATGTGTTTAAACTGCCATGTTTTTCGGAAGATACCAGCTTGGAAGTGGAAGCCCTAAATGGTGCGCCAGGTGTAAACACTGCTCGCTATGCTGGAGCAAAAGCAAGTTTTGAAGATAATATTGATAAACTTTTGAGTGCTTTGGATAGTGAAGAAAATCGCAATGCAAAATTTGTAACTGTTATTACCTTGATGGATGAGGATGGAAAGAATCACCAATTTAAAGGAGTTTGCAAAGGCGAAATTTTAAAAGTACGTTGTGGCGAAAAAGGTTTTGGTTACGACCCTATTTTTAAACCATCCGGAAGCAACAAAGCATTTGCCGAAATGACGCTTACCGAAAAAAATGTTTTTAGCCATAGAGCCAAAGCATTTGCAAAGTTTGTTGAATATTTTACGACTGCTCGATAGGTAGTAAGTTGACACAAGTTTAGTTGTCGCCCCAACTTTCGTTGGGTTCAGATTCAGTATCATTAGTTAAAAGTACTTCGCGCACTTCGTATATCGGGCGACTGTTGTTTAAACCCAATTCTACTTGCGGTAATAATGCTAAATCGCTAAGCATTGGCGATGATAGTTCAACTTTAAGATTTGATTTTAAGCGCACCTCAAAGTTTTCAGCAGCGTCTGTTACTGCAATTTTTACAGGAATGTTGCCTTTGTATTTTTCGCAAATATTGGAAAGCGACTCTACCAAGGTGGCTGAGGTATCTTGTTGCTGCAAATAGAATGTTACCGACTGTGTTTGCTTTTGCCGCACTTCGCTTAGTAGTTCGATGCGCAAAATTTTGAATTCGTATTGATCTTGGTTGCCAAAGCGTGGTTGGTAGCGACCATGAATATGTAGCAATGCGCCTTCTTGAGTAATGTATGGTCGGTAGTTTAAAAAATCTTTACCGAATACAGCAAACTCATGTGTGCCTTCGTAATCTTCTAAACTAAAAATGGCAAAAGTGTTTCCGTTTTTTGCTACCCGTGTGTTGGTAGCGGAAACTATACCAGCAATGCGTAAATCGGTTTCTTTCTTTTTTTCAATCTCTATCAATTTACAATTGGTAAAGTGTTTTATCTCCAATTTATAATCGTCTAATGGATGACCGCTTAGGTAGATGCCGGTAACTTCGCGCTCGCGTTTAAGTTTTTCGAGCAGTGGCCATTCTTCGCGTTTTGCAATGGTAGGTTCCGCTATTTCTTCGTCAGCAGTGCCACCAAACAGCGAGTTTTGTTGCATCGCTTTGCTTGATTGTAGCTTGTTGCCATACTGCACAGCATAATCAATTGCCGAAAAATCACGCTCATCTTTTTCTAAATACATGCTGCGTGTGAAATTTGAAAATCCGTCAAAAGCGCCTGCCAAAGCGAGGTTTTCCATAGATTTTTTATTTACCGAACGCAGGTTGCATCGCTTGGTTAAATCGAAGAGCGATTTGAAGGCTCCTGCTTTGCTACGCTCTTCTAAAAGCGATTCAACCGCTGCCTCGCCCACTCCTTTAATTGCAGAAAGTGCATAGCGAATTTCTCCTTGCTTATCTACCGAAAATTTCACGCTACTTTCATTTACATCGGGGCCTTTAACTTTTATGCCCATGCGTTTACATTCATCCATGAAGAATGTGATTTTTTCGATGTTGCCTATGTTGTTTGAAAGTACTGCTGCCATATACTCGGCAGGGTGATGCGCTTTTAAATATGCAGTTTGAAAAGCCACAAATGCATAGCAGGTAGAATGCGATTTGTTGAAAGCATAAGATGCAAATGCTTCCCAATCTGTCCACACTTTTTCTGCCACCTTGGGGTCGTGTCCATTCTTAGCTGTGCCTTCCATGAAATTCACTTTCATTTTGTCCAAATCGGCACGGTTTTTCTTTCCCATTGCTTTGCGCAAACCGTCTGCTTGGCCTTTAGTGAAATTTGCCAGTTTTTGCGAAAGCAACATTACTTGCTCTTGATATACTGTGATGCCATAAGTTTCGCTCAGGTATTCTTCCATTGCATCTAAGTCGTACGACACGGCTTCTTTACCATGCTTGCGCAAAATAAATTTTGGAATATACTCAATGGGTCCTGGGCGATACAAAGCATTCATTGCAATAAGGTCGCCAAACTTATCGGGCTTTAAATCTCTGAGGTGTTTTTGCATGCCGGCACTTTCAAATTGAAAAGTTGCGTTGGTTTCACCTCGTTGGTATAGTTCGTAAGTTTTTTGATCGTCTAGTGGAATGTCGTCTAATACAATTTCAACTCCGTGATTTTGTTTTATCAATGCTACAGCATCGCGCAAAATGGTAAGGGTTTTTAATCCTAAAAAGTCCATTTTTATTACCCCTGCATCTTCAATTATTGTGCCTTCAAATTGTGTAACCCAAAGGTCAGAGTCTTTTGCTGTGGCAACAGGAAGAATGGTTCGTAAATCGTGTGGAGCAATGATTACACCCGCTGCGTGAACACCTGTGTTGCGAACAGTGCCTTCGAGTTTTATTGCTTCGCGCAGCACCTCGCCTTCAAAAGTATCGCTGTTGAATTTTTCTTGCAGTTTTTTGATGTTTTCGATGTCATCGCCCTGGTAGCCGTCTTTATCTTTCAGTCCACCTTTGCCATCAATGGCAACAGTCAAAACCCGTTCTAAAGAAGTGCCGGGTTTATCGGGTACAAGTTTTGCCAAAGCATTAGCCTCGCTCAGTGGCAAATCCAACACTCGCGCCACATCTTTGATGCTGCTTTTTGCAGCCATAGTGCCGTAGGTTACAATTTGAGCTACCTGAGCTTTGCCATATTTTTCTACCACATAGTCAATTACCTTGCCTCTGCCTTCGTCATCAAAATCGGTATCTATATCGGGCATAGACTTGCGATCGGGATTCAAAAATCTTTCAAATAGCAGATTGTATTTTATTGGGTCAATGTTTGTAATGCCAATGCAGTAAGCTACTGCCGAGCCGGCTGCCGAACCCCTGCCGGGGCCAACTACCACGCCAATATCTCTGCCGGCTTTTATAAAGTCGGAAACAATTAAAAAGTATCCGGCAAAGCCCATTGTTTTAATGGTAAAAAGTTCGAAGTTTAATCGCTCTTCAATATCGGCAGTTATAGAGCCGTAGCGCTGTTGTGCGCCTTCAAAAGTGAGGTGTTTAAGATATTCCCATTGATTTAATACATCGGGTGTAAGTTCCGAGCCTTTGTGAATTTCGCTGGTTTTATGAAGTTGAAATTCATTGGGGATGGGGAAGTTGGGTAACAGGATGCTTTTTTTTAAGTCGAGCAATTCTACCTTGTCCACTATTTGCGTAGTGTTGTCTATGGCTTCAGGAATGTCCTCGAAAAGCGAAGCCATTTCGGCTGTTTTTTTAAAGTAAAATTCATCGTTTGGAAAACCAAATCTGCGTGCATGATTGGAAAGGTCATCTTCATCAACAGTGTCTTTGGCAATTGGTGTTGCTTTCTTTTCTCCGGTGTTGATGCACAGCAAAATATCGTGCGCGTTGTAATCGTCTTTTTCTACATAGTGCGAATCGTTTGAAGCGATAATGGTAACATTGTATTTGCGGGCAAAACGCACTAACACATCATTTACTTTATGCTGGTCGAGCAGGTTGTGGCGTTGTAGTTCTACATAGTAATCTTCGCCAAATAAATCTAACCACCATTTGAATACTTTCTCACCTTCTTCTTCGCCTTTTCGCAAAATAGTTTGTGGTACTTCTGCACCAATGCAACAGGTAGTGGCAATCAGCCCTTCATGATGTTTTAGAATTAGTTCTTTATCAATTCGGGGGTACTTGCCATAAAGTCCTTCAATGTATCCGAGCGAACATAACTTTACTAAATTTTTATAGCCGGTTTCGTTTTTTGCAAGTAACAACTGATGGTTTCTTACATCTCTATCTTCTTTTGTAAAAGCGCGTTTGTGCCGGTCGTTTACTAAGTAAAACTCGCAGCCTACAATGGGTTTAATGATAGTGCTGCCTGCTTTAGCATTTGTTTTTGCTGCCTCTGCTACAAACTCAAATACGCCAAACATATTGCCGTGGTCTGTAATTGCAATGCCCTTTTGGTTATCGGCAACGGCTTTTTTGTACAACGCAGGAATTTTTGCTGCTCCATCTAATAACGAAAACTGTGTGTGGCAATGTAAGTGAGCAAACTGCATTTGGCTGAAATTTTAAAGCGAAGAAATTACAAGACGAATTTAAGGTCTTTTTCCTCTCTAAAAGTGATTTGAGCGCGGAGGTGGAGAAATAGATAACAATTGTTTAAAAGAACATAGTACTAACTTGTGTAAAACAAAAAAGGATTGACCGAAATCAACCCTTTTTTTTAATATCTATCACAATTGTGGTAGCAATTTGGTTTAGATCTATGCAATATTTTTTCTGTGCCCAACCCACACAAAACGTTTGTTTACGTACTCCGGATTGGCAAAAGAAGCGTTGCCCGCAGGGTTGCCTCCCGTAACGTGAAAGTCACTGAAAGTAGCATGTTGATTTACAAAAATTCCTCCGGTTAAGTTGAAGCTTACCGGAACAAAAACACTTTCTAATTCTTCTTCAATTTGCGCAGCAACTGCATCATCGGTGGTATAAGCTGCCGAAGTTATTGCGCCATGTTTGATGGCTAATTCTTTTGCAAAGTGAATACTTTCGTTGGTGTCTTTGGTTTTGATGATAAGCACAATGGGACCAAACAATTCATTTTCATACACACCAAAATCTTTTGCATCTACTTCTAAAACTATCGGACTTGAAGTTCGTGCATTTGGAAATTCTGCATTGGCAACGGTAGCAGGTTGCACAAGAATATTGGCTATGTCTTTTACACTTTCCACTCTTTTCAAAGTAACATCACTTTGCACCGCGCCCAATGTACCGGGTCCCATTTGAGGATGAGAAGCAATGCCGGAAATAGCTCCGGTAATCGCATTAACTACTTCATCATACGTTGCATGACCTTCTGCCGTTTTGATGCCATTGGCAGGAATGAAAAAGTTCTGAGGTGCGGTACACATTTGCCCTGAATAAAGAGAAGCGGCAAAAGCAACGTTCTGTGCCACAGCTTTTAAATCGGTAACGGAATCGAGTATTACTGAATTCACACCTGCTTTTTCTGTAAAGGTTGTTTTGCCCGATAGGCTTTCGATGTAGCTGCCAAATGCAGAGCCGCCCGTATAATCAATCACTTTTACCAATGGGTGTTCGGCAAGTTTTTTGGTAATTAAGTTACTGCTGCTATCTACTGCCAATTGTACAATGTTGGCATCGTAACCTTTTGCAACTAAAGCTGCTTGAATTTCGGCAACCACAACTGCAATTGGATAAATGCTTTTGGGATGTGGTTTTACAATCGCAGTGTTGCCTGTAATTAAAGAGGCGAACAGGCCTGGAACACTGTTCCAAGTAGGGAAGGTGGAGCAGCCAATTACTAACGCAATGCCTTTTGGAACTGCTTTGTATCGTTTCTCTAATTTCAAGTTTACTTTTCCGGCAGGTTTTTCCCAAACTATTTGATTGGGAAAACGGGTAGCTTCTTGATAACCCAATGCCAAAGCTTCTAAAGCTCTGTCGTTGGCATGGGGGCCGCTGGCCTGAAAGCTCATCATAAATGATTGCCCGGTGGTATGCTGTGTTGCAAAAGCAATTTCAAAAAAGCGATTTTTTACTCTTTCCAAAGCATCAACCAACACTTCTGCGCGATCTTCAACACTTACTTTCTTCCATTGCTGAAATGCGCGACCAGCGCGCACAATCAAAGTATCTACATCAAAAATAGGATATTGAATATTCAATGATTCCATTGTGTAAGGCGATACTTCTTCTCCAATCCAATCAATTGGGTTGCTTTGTTGCAATGCTTCAAATCTATTGTTGCGCTGAGCATCAAATGCCACTTGACCTTTTGCCGTTGCATCTTCGCCATAGGCTTTTGGGTGTTCGGGATATTGCGCGTAGAAAGTTCTTGAATGTATTGCTTTAACTGCGTTGCCGATAATTTCTGCGTTGGCTGTACTAAGTGCCATAATTATTGTTCGTTTTGTTGTGAGGCGAAGAAATAAAATTCGATGTGTTGTTACAAAATCTTTTATGCAGAAACGGTGTTTCTGCCTATGCTTTCATAATAAAAACCCAATTGTTTCATTTGGTCGAGGCTGTAAACGTTTCTGCCATCGAAAACTACTTTTTCTTTCAGTAACGATTTTATCTTGTCAAAATCGGGCGAGCGAAACTCATTCCATTCGGTTACCACTACAAGAAAATCTGAGTTTGATAGGGCATCGTATTCATCGGTAGCGAAGTAAACTTTTTCGCCAAAAATACGCTTTACGTTTTCAATAGCTTCCGGGTCGTAAGCGCGAACTTTTGCGCCTGCTTTCAATAACTCTTCAATTAAATAAAGTGCAGGTGCTTCGCGAATATCATCGGTGTTTGGTTTAAATGCCAAGCCCCATACTGCAACTGTTTTGCCCGATAGATTTGTGCCATATTTGGCAAATATCTTATCGGTAAAAAGTTTGCGTTGTGTGGCATTTACATCCATCACTGCATTTAAAATGCTGAATTTATAATTGTATTCGTTTGATGTGAAATGCAACGCTTGAACATCTTTTGGAAAACAGCTTCCGCCATACCCAATGCCTGCATACAAAAATTGTTTTCCGATGCGAGCATCGGTGCCAATGCCTTTGCGAACCATATCCACATCGGCTCCTGTTTTTTCGCACAGGTTGGCAATTTCATTCATAAATGAAATCTTAGTAGCAAGGAAAGCGTTTGCAGCATACTTTGTCAATTCGGCACTTTTTTCATCCATAAAGATAATTGGATTGCCCTGACGCACATAAGGTTCATATAGTTCTTGCATTACTTTTTTAGCGCGCTCAGAAGTAGTGCCAATCACCACTCTATCGGGCTTTAAAAAATCTTGCACAGCAACGCCTTCGCGCAAAAACTCTGGGTTGCTGATTACGTCAAACTCAACTTTGGCATTTTCGGCTACTGCATTTTTTACTTTTTCGGCAGTGCCTACCGGCACGGTACTTTTGTTGATGATAATTACATAGTCGTTAATGATACTGCCAAGTTGTTTGCCTACACCTAATACATATTTTAGGTCTGCGCTGCCATCTTCGCCCGGAGGGGTTGGTAGTGCAAGAAAAATAACTTTTGCGCCTTCGATGCCTTCTTGTAATGATGTGGTGAACGATAGCCTGCCGTGCTTTACGTTGCGTTCAAAAAGTAAATCTAATTCGGGTTCAAAAATGGGTACAATACCATTGCGGAGTTGTTGTACTTTTTCTTCGTTAATGTCAATACAAGTAACATGATTACCTGTTTCGGCAAAGCAAGTGCCCGTTACTAAGCCAACGTATCCTGTTCCTACTACTGCTATTTTCATTGTTTGTTTATTATCGGTTTTATCTATTGAAAAATTCTTTTACGGAATCTGCGATGTATTGCAAACTTGTTGCATCAAACTCGGTGTGAATGGGTAATGAAACAACTTGCTCGCTTAAGCTTTCGCTCAATGTAAAATCTCCTTTTTGCCATAAGCCATCGGGGTTGTAAGCTTTTTGCAAGTGCATAGGAGAGGGGTAATACACCATTGTTGGAATGCCCTTGTTTTTTAAAAATTCTCTGAATGTTTCTCGGTTTTCAGAAAGTTTTAATGTGTATTGATGAAAAACATGGGTTGAGTTTTTTGCTCGAAATGGAGTTGTTATTGAGTTTAGTTCTTTAAAAGCAGAGTCGTAATAATCGGCAACTTTTCTACGAGCCTCGGCATACTCATCCAAGTGCTGAAGCTTTACATCTAATACAGCGGCTTGCAAGGTGTCTAAACGAGAATTGATGCCCACTTCTTCAAACTCATATTGCTTGCGCTGCCCATGATTGCCAACCATGCGCAGCCTTTCGGCAAGTGCATCATCATTGCAAAAAATCGCTCCGCCATCTCCATAACATCCCAAGTTTTTTGAAGGAAAGAATGAAGTGCAGCCAATGGTGCCAATAGTGCCGGCTTTTTTGGTTTCACCATTACTAAAAGTGAAGTCTGCCCCAATTGCTTGTGCTGTATCTTCAATCACATAAAGGTTATGCTTTTTAGCAATTTTCATTATTGCTTCCATGTTGGCGCATTGCCCATAAAGATGAACCGGTACAATTGCTTTTGTTTTAGGTGTAATGGCGGCTTCAATCAGTTGTTCATCAATATTGAATGTGTTGGCATTTACCTCAACAAATACAGGGGTAAGTTTTAAAAGTGCTATTACTTCTACCGTAGCTGCATAAGTAAAAACTGGTGTGATTACTTCATCGCCCGGCTGTAGTTTCAATGCCATCATAGCAATTTGCAAAGCATCGGTGCCGTTGGCGCAGCCAATTACATGTTTGCAATTTAAATAAGCTGCAAGATTGTCTTCAAACTTTTTTACCTGAGGCCCTTTTATGAATGCAGTTGTGTTTATAACCTCTGCAATGCCTGCATCTACTTCGGTTTTTATTTTTTGATATTGACCGGCAAGGTCAACCATCTTTATTTCTTTAGTCATATCTTTTTAAGAATGGGCGCGAATATAGCTTATTCGCAAGCAGGTATTTTTATAAATTACGAAGTATTATGACTGAAAAAGAACTGTTGGTGCAATTGCAGACTGAAATGAAGCATGCTGCGGATAAAAACGAAGCGGCGGCAATGGCGGCTTACATGAAGAATAACTTCTCTTTTTTAGGTGTTAAGCAGCCTTTGAGGAAAGCTGTTTCTAAATCTACCCTCAAAGAACTTGCAAAACTTTCAAGCAATAGATATAGTGTTGTTGCAGAATATTTGTGGGCGCAACCCGAGCGAGAATTTCAGTATTGTGCAATTGACTTTTTAGAGTTCTGCATCAAAAGATGGGATGAGAATTTCATAGAAACTATTGAGTACTTGATTGTAAACAAAAGCTGGTGGGATACGGTGGATGTGGTTGCTTCGCATTTAGCGGGCGGTTATTTTATGCGTTTTCCGAAACATAAAATTGATATTGTGCAGCAATGGAGCAACAGCGAAAATATGTGGTTGAATCGCACTGCTATTTTGTTTCAGTTAGGCTACAAGGAAGAAACCGATGTTGTGTTGTTGTTTAAAATTATTCTGCAGCATAATCATTCTAAAGAGTTTTTTATTCAAAAGGCAATAGGTTGGGCGTTGCGCGAACACAGCTATACAGATGCAAATGCTGTAATTGATTTTGTTGAAAATAATGAATTGAAACCGCTGAGTAAACGCGAGGCTTTAAAAGCCATAAATAGACAGGTCAATTAAAGTCTTCCTTCATCGGTAAAGCTATAGTAGTTACCGTTGCCGATTATCAAATGGTCGTCTAAAATTATATCAACTAATGCACATGCTTGTTTTAGTTCTTTGGTTATTTTAATGTCTTGTTCGGAAGGGTTTAAGTTGCCACTTGGATGATTGTGTGCAATAATGATACTGCTACTTAGTTTTTCAATGGCAGATTTTAAAATTATGCGTTTGTCCACTACTGTTCCGGCAATGCCGCCAATGCTTACTTGTTGTTTGCCAATTAGCTGTTTTCTTCTGTTTAAATGAAGTATTACAAATGCTTCGAATGGTAAATCGGCTAACTCGGCTTGTAAAACATTATACGCTTGCCGCGAACTCAATACAATAGGTTTTTCTTCGGGCGAAGAAGCTTGCCTGCGCCTGCCAATTTCTAATGCTGCAACAATACTTATTGCTTTTGCTTCGCCAATGCCTTTGAATTTTTTTAGTGTCTCAATATCTAATCTGCCAAGTTCATTCAAATTGTTGCCTGCCGATGAAAGAATTCTTTTGGCTAAATCAACGGCTGTTTCTTTTTCGTTTCCGGAACTGATAATGATGGCAAGCAGTTCTGCATCGCTTAATGCCGACTTGCCTTTTAGCAGTAGCTTTTCGCGCGGGCGGTCTTCTTCTGCCCATGCTTTAATTGAAAGTGATGGAACGATGTTGTATGCCATAGTAAAACGGAAAATAAAAAAGGCTATCGATACCGATAGCCTTTTCTGAACGAAATATTTGAAATGGAACTTATTTCAAGCCATTTACCCTTTTAGCGGCACTTGATTTCAAGTTGTTTGCTTTGTTTTTATGGATGTAACCGCGTTTTGCAAGTTTATCAATCAATGCTGCAAGTTTTGGCAAAGCACTTACTGCTTCCGATTTTTTGTCGGTAGCACGAAGCGAACGCAATGCATTACGCATTGTTTTAGCAAAATAACGATTAGCTAATCTGCGTTTTGCAGTTTGGCGAATTCTTTTTTCGGCTGATTTGTGATGGGCCATTTTACTTACTTTTTAAAAATTGGAGCGCAAAGATAGTTTTATCCTTTAAAAATCAAAACGGTATTTTACTTAATGATTTTGCGGGTCAAAAAACCTTTATCGGTTCTGATGTTTAATAAATATATGCCGGATGTAAGCTTATCGGTATGCAAAACGGTTTTGCTGCTGAACTCTGTGCGCATAAGTTCGCGACCATTTAAATCCAAAATGCTTGCTTGGTGGTTGCTGCCACTAAGTTCAATGTGAATCTCGTTGTAAAATGGGTTGGGGAAAACTTTTGCCTCGTCAATTTCAAGTTCATCCAAGCTTGTGAAAAGAAACAAAGGCGAGCTTGTTTTACATGCTTTAAATTCTTTGTGCCAGACTTCGCACGAGTAAAATCCGGCACCATCGGGGTAAAAGACAAAATCATCAATTGTTAATCCTTGAATGGGCTGTCCGTTTTTAAACCATCGAATACCATAGTTTGAGTTGGGGAAATTGTTGTTTACGATTCTTCCGTCTGCTAATACAACTATTATCAAACTATCGGGTGGCGATGGAACAAATTTTAGTGTTTTTGAGGCGGAATGTTTGCTACAACCCGTTTTGAGGTTGGTTACACTCACGCTGTAGTTGCCCGTGTAATATGCTTGATAAATAGAATCGTTTCCTTGACTCATCGGCAAAGTGTCGTTAAACCATTGAAAGCTATAACCATTATATCCACTAACTTTTAAAGGTGTGTATTGCCCTAAACAAAATGTATCGCCCACATTGCTAACTGAAGGCACTGGGGTGAAAGGATGAATAATAACCTGTAAAGTTTCTGCCATCGAATTGGCTAAAATGGTATCGAATGTTACAAAGCCCGATACATTGCCATTACCGAAACGAGCAGTATCTAAACTCACTTTTATTTTAGTGTTCAAGAGAACATCATCTGGTGAGCCAATAATGCTTGTTCCTTGTGGTGGTCCGGTATCTTCATCCCATACTTCAATGTTCAACGAGTCAGTTCCTTCAGGAATAGTTAAGTTTAAATTGGTCCATGAAGTTTTTTTTGTATCGCTTTTGCTACCTCGGTTGGCAAAGCCAAGTTGATTGAATTTAATGTATGGGTCAGGATTTTGAATGGTTGTAGCCTCTTCAATGTCGCCAGCATATCCGCCTTTTACATCTACATACACTGTTTTGATTCTATAATTTAGGAACCTTGTGTGCAATGAAACATCAAAAGTATCTGCATTGCTGTAAGTTTTAATGCCGGGTTTTTGCACTGATGAAGTTGTTCCATCGCCAAAACTCCAAGAATAGGTAGTGAGGTTTGGACTTTGTGCAGCCAAAACAGCTTCGAAATCAAAAGTCAAAGAGCTGTCGCAGGTTGTTCTGCTGCCACCTCCAAATGTAAAACTCGATACATTTCCCGATGTATCGGGCATTACATTGATGTAAACTGTATAAAACTGTTGCTGGTCGCGCACTACAAGGTCGCCAACCACAGTTATTCCTTTTACAATCACATCGGCAAGAAAATTGAGTTTTACCACATAGTTGCCGGGTACAAGCGGTGTTCCACAAAATCTAACGCATCCGGTTGTGTCTCCTTTCGAGGGGTAATATTTTTTGCCCGGTTTGTTAAACTCAACACTCATGCCCGGAGGTAAGTTGCTTGCTCCTTGAAATTTTATTGAATCTAACTGCACATAATTACACATACATTGTTGCAAAGTGGCGGCATCGTTTACGTGCGCTTCCATAAAAAAACTTACATCATGCTGATAGGCAGCATTCACCATCCCATCGGGCAAAATAGAATCGCAAACTCCTTTTGGTTTTGCTGCTAAACAAACCGGGTCGGGTGCGCAAGTGCCGCATTGGCTGTGCAAAAAGTGCGAGAAAGAAAAAAGGAAAAAGAAAAGCGAGAGAATATGTTTATCACTGAACATTCAAAGCTTGTTTTACGCTAAACAAATCGAAGTACATCAATCGAGTTTCATTATTCATATCAGAACTTGTCAAAAATTCAAAACCATTTTTCAAATAGAATTCAGACGCTTCCTGATAGACATCCACCGTTAGAAACCTGCACCCAGTTCTGTTATTGGTGATAAAAAGAATTTTTAGATAATCCAGAATGTTGGTGCCAACTTCATTTCTATGGTAGTCCCTATGAACACCAAGCCGAGCAATTTTCATTGCCGGATAACTGCTCAGGTGTTTACCAGAAGGAAATGCTCCGGTAATCCACATCCGGTATTCAATTCTATCGTCAAATTGTTCTACAGATATTTTATCATTCATTATACTGAAGAAAGCTAAAGTTTGATTGGCTTTTTCCAATATGTAGGTAACTGTAATCAATTGATCATTGAACAGTTTTGATTCATTCAGCAAGAAGTCATTTAGATCTTCATTGCCACAATCAAAAGGTAATATATTATGACTTGAAGATAAGCGGCAAAGAAAGGAATTATGAAATGCGGACATTCGTTTCTTTCATCAACCCATTTATCGTATTAAAGTTGCGAAGCATCCGTTCTTTCACCTCTTTTGAGATTGGATTTTGGCTGTCATGCAACATTCTTGCCAAAAAATTCTTAGCCTCTTGCCCTGTTAATATAGGCGTATCTTTGATTGGTTTAGCCATAACTAAAATTTAATATATCAACGAAATTATCGTATAAATATTACAAACTCAAAATATTAGTTTGCAACATCGTTAAAATTAACGGTAGAAGAATCAGTAGCCACATCCAATGTTTCGGTTGTAGTTTCTTCAACAACAACTTCTGTTTTTACCTCTGCCGCAGGTTGTGCTTCAGTGTGTTCTACTACTGCAATTAGTGGAGCAATAGTTAAACCAACCAACGAAGAAAGCTTAATCAAAATGTTCATTGAAGGGCCTGATGTATCTTTGAAAGGATCGCCCACGGTATCGCCCACTACGGCAGCTTTGTGCGGCTCCGATTTTTTGTAGAAAGTTTCTTTCTTGCCGTTTACCTCAATATCAACACCTTTTTCAAATGATTTTTTTGCATTATCCCATGCGCCACCGGCATTGTTTTGGAAAATTGCCCACAACACACCACTTACGGTTACACCCGCCATGTATGCACCCAAAGCTTCTGCGCCCATGCCCACACCAACTAAAATTGGAGTTACGATGGTGATAACACCCGGCAACAACATTTCGCGTAAAGCTGCTTGAGTTGAAATTTCAACACATTTGCCATATTCAGGTGTGCCGGTTCCTTCTAAAATACCCGGAATTTCGCGGAACTGCCTGCGCACTTCGTTAACCATGTCCATAGCTGCTTTTCCTACGCTGTTCATTGCCAATGCTGAAAATACTACCGGTATCATGCCACCAATAAATAATGCTGCCAAAACTTTAGCATCAAAAATGTTGATACCATGAATGCCTGTGAGTGTAACATAAGCGGCAAACAAAGCAAGTGCAGTTAATGCTGCAGAAGCAATTGCAAAACCTTTACCTACGGCAGCAGTGGTGTTTCCAACCGAATCAAGAATGTCGGTTTTTTCGCGAACTTCTTTTGGCAATTCACTCATTTCGGCAATACCACCGGCATTATCTGCAATAGGACCAAATGCATCAACTGCAAGTTGCATTGCCGTTGTAGCCATCATAGCCGAAGCGGCAATACCTACGCCATAAAAGCCTGCTAATGCATAAGCACCCCAAATAGCTGCTGCAAAAATAATTACCGGAAAAGCGGTAGAAAGCATACCTGTTCCCAAACCTGCAATAATGTTTGTAGCAGCACCCGTAGCCGATTTTTGCACAATGTCGTGAACCGGTTTGCCGCCCAAGCCTGTGTAGTATTCTGTAATCATGGAAATCAAGTATCCTACTACCATTCCAATACACACAGCAAAAAATACATTCAATGATGTAGTGCTGATTACACTAAACTCGCCTGCATTGAAAGCACTCATCTGTATAGTTTCAGGCAACATTAATTTTATAAGAAAGAAAGAAGCAACCAATGCCAATCCCATAGAGATGTTGTTGCCTCGGTTCAATGCGCTTTGTACAGTATTTACATCAGCCTTTGCGGTGTCGGAAATTTTTACAAAAAAGCTACCAATGATTGATGCAACAATGCCAATGCCTGCAATTGCCACAGGAAGCAAAATAGGGCCAATGCCACCAAAGTTATCTGCAATGCTTCCGCCATTATCCCGAATAATATAGTTGCCCAATACCATCGAAGCCAATACTGTGGCAACATAAGAACCAAACAAGTCGGCACCCATTCCGGCAACATCGCCTACGTTATCGCCTACGTTATCTGCAATTGTTGCAGGGTTGCGTGGGTCGTCTTCAGGTATTCCTGCTTCTACTTTTCCTACAAGGTCGGCACCTACGTCAGCAGCTTTGGTGTAAATGCCACCTCCTACACGTGCAAACAATGCAATAGATTCGGCACCCAACGAGAAACCAGCCAACACTTCCAATACTTTAGTCATGCCATCGTAGCCGCCACCATTTGCAAAGTCGCCA
>CAZYXR010000010.1:52033-55376 GCA_964650845.1 uncultured Chitinophagaceae bacterium | reverse complement strand
AAAAAAAAAATAAAACGAAAAGAAAAGCAAAATCGCAATTCAGTTTATAGTATTGCTGCAATTCATTCCGCTGCCATTGCTTTGGTATGCAAATGTGATGAAAGAATGGCACGGCAACGGCATTGTACAAGGCATTACAAACAATCAGGAAAGCAGCATTGTATTAGCTGGTTATCTTTGGGATAACCTCATTTCCATCCTTCCCGAAATGTTGTTGAACTATGGTTCGGTACTATTTTTCTTGGCAGGGTTTTATTATGCATTCGTCCTAAAAAAGTATCGCAATTATAGGTTTTGGATGTTGGCAGCATGGGGCATTGCGATAATTGCCTATTTCATTTTTGAGATAAACATGATAAAAGCCGATCACGACTACTATGCTTTTCCATTTTATCCTTTGTTATTCATTCTTGTTTCTTTTGGTGCATATCATTTGCTGAGTGCCAATAAAAAGCATATCAAATACTTGGCAATAATATTATTAGCAATTCTACCAATAACAACCTTGCTAAGAATGCAAAGCAGGTGGAAAGAAGACGCACCCGGTTTTAATAAAGATGTTTTGATGTATAAATCGGATTTACAAAAAGCAGTTCCCAAAAATGCACTGTGTATAATTGGCAACGACAATTCTCACTTCATCTTCTTTTATCATTTAGATAAAAAAGGTTGGGGATTCGACCACGACCAATTGAATGCAGAACAAATGAAACACATGATAAATAATGGTGCTCAATATCTATACTCAGATACCAGAATTATTGACACCAACCCCGAAATAGCTGAACTACTCGACCATTTACTTATGGAAAGGGCATCCGTAAGAGTTTACAAACTAAAAAGTTTAGACATTTAGCCTCTACACTCAAAAGGATTAAATAACATTATTTACTTTGCGAATCTAAATTTTGATAATGCGCAATATTGTAATTGCACTTGGATGCACTTTGTTTCTCTCGATGTTTTTTGCTTCGTGTAAAAAAGAATCGGGGTCTAAATGGGATACGGAATTACTGATTCCATTAGCTTCTACCAGTCTATCATTAGAAAATATTGTAAAAGATACCAACCTAATAAAAAAGCAAACCGACAACTCGCTATTGCTTACTTACAGAAAAGAAGTGTACAGTTTTAGTATTGCAAATCAGCTAATCAACCTTCCCGACACCTTCATTGGAACTACTTTTCGTTTAGATTCGTTGCGCTTGCCAAACCAAAGAATAGTTTACAGAACAAGCCTTGGGCAAATGGCAAAACAACTTCAAGCCAGCCCCGACCCTGCTGCCCAGTTTTTCGGGAATTTTATTTCAAGTTCACACAACCAAATGAGGGTTATTCCGGCTATAAATGGCTTGGCTGCACCGCCAACCGAGTTTGATGCTTCTTTACTATTCGACCAAGCAAAACTTAAAACAGGTTCGGTGTTTCTTCTTGTAAGAAATTACTATCCTATTCCGATTTCAAGCGCCTCAATTGAAATCAAAGATGCCTTAACAAACACTGTAATTTTAACCGAAACGCTACCTTATGTAAATGCAAAAGACAGTGCTTATAAAATTGTAGATATATCGGGCAAGTCAATAGGCAATAAACTTCTTTTCGAACTCAAAGATTTGAACTCGCCTGGCAGCAATGGTCAGCAAGTATTAGTGGATACAACCGATTATTTAGAAGCCGATTTATTGTTATCCGATTTAAGAATTGAAGAAGCTACCGCAATATTTCCGCAACAGGATGTAGTTTCGCTTACCGAAGAAGTAACCCAGCAATTGGGCGAAAGAAAATTAACCTACATAGATTGCAGAAGAGGCAAATTAAAGATATTCGTTACCAGCACCGTTCAAGAACAATTGTATTTAGAGTATAGATTAGAAGGCGCATTCGATAAATTCGGCAGGCCTTTGGTTGAATCAACCATTGTGCCACCGGCACCAGCAGGAGGGCAAGTAACTATTGATAGAGAATTTGATTTAGCAGGCTATTCAATTGACCTAAGTGGTAAAAATGGCAACAAATTCAACACTTACACGCAAACAATAAAAGGTAGAATTGATTCCTCTGGAATTAAACGCACACTAACATTAAAAGACAGCCTCATTATTCGCTACGACATTAAAGATGTAGCACCAAACTACATAAAAGGTTACGCTGGTCGCGACACCTTTGTAGCAAACGACAGCACCGCTTTTGATGTATTCAGCAACTTGTTCAAAAGCGGCACCATTAAACTAAAAGATGTGGATTTGAAACTAACATTAGAAAATGGAATGGGGATAGATGGCGTAGTTAAAATCAACGACTTCACAGCCACAAGCCCTGCCAACGGCAGCCGCACGCTTACCGGGGCAGCACTTGCAAACCCAATTACTGTTGGGCGCGCAAAAGACCTGCCGCTGCAACCTACTGTTACAAACATCAACATCAACAAAAGCAATTCAAACATCACCGATGTAATTGGCATTTTGCCCGATAAAATACGTTACAACTTTGAAGTAAAAACAAACCCAGCGGGTAACAACGGTTACTATCGCGACTTTGCTTATTTAGAAAGTGCTTTAAAGGTGAATTTAGATGCCAACATTCCACTTTCTTTTATTGCCAATAATCTAACATTAGTAGATACTATCAATTTTGATTTGAGCAACACCAATACAAATATCAATGGCATAAAAGATGGTGTCATCAATATTATTACACAAAACAAATACCCGCTGCAAGCCAAACTTACTATGGTTGTGGTAGATGAAAATTTTGTTGTTGTAGATACATTAGCTAAAGACATGACCCTAAACGGTGCGCCATTAGATGCCAACTGCAAATCGCAAAATACCATTCGCGATAAAACATCGGTACAGGTGGACGAAGCGCGCATGACAAACATCAAACGCGGCAGAAAAGCATTGGTTTTTGCAAACTTCAACACACCACAAAACAATGCAACCTGCAATGGTCAGCCATTGCAAATTTTCAGCGATTACAAATTGGACGTAACCTTTACCGCACGTTTTAACTACAGCGCGGAAGTAAAAATTGAGTAATATACAGTGAGAAAATACATTATCGCATTGCCGCTTATCTGCGCTTTAGGGCAAGCTGCGGCACAGCAAGACACAACCGAACTTAACGAAACGCCAAAGGTCAGCAACCCTTTGCTTTTCAACTACGCCTCTCCTACTGCTTTCATCAATCCTTTTTCTTCCAACTGGAATACCGACAGCACAAAGAATCGCTTTGAAATTGATGCAGGATTTGATGGAAACTCCAATGGTATTTCGCAGCAATTTGTTTGGAATATTTTGTTTGGCAACAATTTTGATCAAAAAACAAAAGATAAAATGCGTGG
>CAZYXR010000010.1:39410-52023 GCA_964650845.1 uncultured Chitinophagaceae bacterium | reverse complement strand
ATCATGCGCCCGCAAAATGGCTACGAAGACAATCAAACAGCTGGAGTGCGCTATAAGCACTACTTCAAAAAGTTTGATGGTTATTTTACAGCAGGCTACCACTTTCGCACTATGCGTGCTGCATTCTTCAACAAAGAAGTTTTTGAGTTACTGTTTTATGGCAATGCAATGTTTGAAGACCAAACGGTGGACATCACCAACACGTATTTTCAAAACTTGATATACAATCAGTTCTCGTTGGGCTTTCTTAAAAACATCCGCCAAGGCAACAACACATTCAGCATTGGGGTGAATGCTGCTTTTCTGCATGGGTTAAACAGTCAAAATTTATTCTTCAATCAAAGCAGCATTTACACAGCTCCCGATGGCGAGTATCTTGATATTGAGTATGAAATGAAATACAACCAAGCACACTTTGGCACCAAGCGCGAACGCGAAAAAGCAGATATTGGCATTACTGGCGATGCGCAATTTTCGTATCAATATAAAGATAAGGTAAGGCTTACTCTTTCTATTGTGGACTTTGGCGTAATCAACTGGCGCACACAGCCTCAAAACTATTCCGGCAAAGATTCTATTCGTTTTAAAGGAATTGAGTTTGCCGATATTACCACTTTGGCAAATGGCTCTTTTGAAAACATAAAGATTGATAGCATATTGGGCGATTTGTTGCCTGCAAAAAGCAGTAGCTTGTATCAAACTTTCATTCCTTACACCTTGAGTTTTACCGGCTCGGTAAACGCTTGGAGAGATAAGTTAATAATTAACGCTGGTGTGCAATACAAACCATTGCGCAATTATTATGCTTATGGTTTTGTAAAGGTAAATTACTTTGTTCAACCTACTTTGCCTGTAAGCTTAACAATGGGTTATGGTGGTTACACCAAATTTAATTTAGGTGTAGAGGTTGCTAAACATTGGAAAAAATTCGACTTCGCCATCGGCTCAAACAATATTATTGGCACTGTTGCGCCAGCTGCATACACAGGAGTTTCAGCTTATTTACGAATGGGTGTGAATTTTTAATTTCAATTGTTAGTGCTGCTCTGGCATTGTAAAATTCAATTGCAAAACACCATTTTACTCCACTTGGCAACACAAAAAAAGGGTCGCAATTACTGCAACCCTCCTCTGATTATGGACACTTTGTTTGGTGACAATTCTGTTTAGTTGCTCGCAACTACTTCTACACTCGGAAAAGTTCTTGTTGAACCATCTTTACCTACAGTTTTAATGCGATAGTAACTAACTGCGTTGTTTGGCAAAGGGTATTTATCGGCACGAAAAACATAGTTTCCGTCTTCAATATCAGCCCCTTCGGTTTGCACATATTTTACTTGGCTAAAAAACTCGCCTCCGTTACCGCTTCTTTCTATCACTATATGATCGTATTGAGCCATATCTTGAGCAAGAATATGCAGTGCTACTTCGCCTTTGTTACGTTCTACTTCCAAAGCCACTTCTGCGTTGGCATCCTTGAAAGCGTGTTTTGCTCCAGGGTTGGTAGCGAAAGCACAAACTGAGAAGGTTGTTATTGCTGCTAAGGTTGTTATTACGTTTTTCATAAACTTTGATTTAAGTGTTATGGTATCTGTTACGGCATACTCAAACAAAAGGTTACACTATTCCCCAAAAAAAATATTACCAAACCGATAAAACACTACACAGGCAACGTTTATGATAGAAGGGTAACAAACAAAAAGGGCAACCGATTGCTCGATTGCCCTTCGCAAATTTTTAATTTGACTATTATTTTTTGCCAGCTTTGGCAGCCTCGGCAGCAGCTTCTTTAGCAGCGCGGGGCACATCCATTCTTGCTACAGGTATTGATGGAGAATGCAATAATTCCATTCCATTCAACACAATATCTTTTACTCTTTTAATACCGCCCAAATCAACATCTTCTACATTAAGTTCTATTGACTCGCGAAGTGCTTCTGGTGCTGCTAAAACATTTAAGCGTTTCATGGTTTGTTGCAACTTACCCCCTACTGCTGCACCTTTTGGTGTACCAACAAGTTTCAATGGCAAACTTACTTTTACTGGTTTACCAGCCTCAAGTGCTTGAAAATCCAAGTGATTCAAAGTATCTTTTACAGGTTCAAATTGAATTTCTTTTACAATGGCTTTGTATGTTTTGCCATCTACTTCAACTTGTGCCACTTTAAAATCGCTTGAATAAATCAGCTTTTTAAATTGGCTAACAGGTGCAAAGAAATTTACATTTCCTTCGTTGCTGTAAAGATTGCACGGTACATTTCCTGCCGCACGCAGTGCACGGGTAGCCTTCTTTCCTAATTCGGTTCTTGCCGTGCCGTTAATGATAATTGTTTCCATTTTTATATGGTTGTTTATTGATGACTAATTAAAACTTAAACACTGGGGGTTAAAAATAGCGAGTTTATACTTTTGTGCTCGTGGGCATTTCTTATTGCTTGCGCAAACAATCTTGCCACACTTACCACTTTTATCTTTTTGCTTTCTTGAGTCAAAGGCAGCGTGTTGGCCACTATCAACTCAGTTAAATGACTTTTCTCAATATTCTCATAAGCCTTGCCACTAAGTACCGGATGAGTACATAAAGCTCTTACACTCTTTGCACCTTTTTCCATAATTATTTTAGCTGCATTGCACAATGTGCCACCCGTGTCAATCATATCATCTATCAACACCACATCTTTTCCGTCCACATTGCCTATCAAAGTCATTTCGGCAACTTCATTGGCTTTTTTGCGATACTTATCGCAAATCACCATATCGGCATTAAAATGCTGGGCATACAATCTTGCGCGTTTTACACTGCCTACATCTGGCGAGGCAAAACAAAGATTCGACCATTTATTTTTTTGAATATACGGAATAAACACAGCCGAACTATTCAAGTGATCTACCGGAATATCGAAAAACCCTTGAATTTGCCCTGCATGTAAATCCATCGTCATTACCCGATGTGCCCCTGCTGCCTGCAGCAAATCGGCTACCAATTTTGCGCCAATCCCAACCCGTGGTCTGTCTTTTCTATCTTGTCGTGCGTATCCAAAATATGGAATCACCGCAGCAATGTAGTCTGCACTGGCACGTTTTGCCGCATCTATCATCATCAGCAGTTCCAAAAGATTATCGCCCGGTGCATTTGTATTTTGAATAATAAATACAAATGAGCCACGTACCGACTCTTTTATCTCGGGTTGTATTTCACCATCACTAAACTTAAGAACGTCTATTTTACCCAAAGGCTGCCCATAGAAGTCAGCAATTTCATCTGCCAAATAGCGCGAATTTGTTCCACTGAACAATTTTACGTCTGTAACTACCATACAGGCTTATTTATTTTTTTGGGAGGCGCGAAGATAATTTTTTTGCGATACAATGTTGTTTTTTATTGAGTTCTGTAGTGAAAAAACACAGACAATATTTTTTCAATAACATGCTCACGTTTAATACCATATTGAATCGTTACAGCTCAATTACTCTCAACTGAAACATTTTTTTGTAGTTAGAACTTTCTATTCAACATTATTCATCAGTAAGCACCCACTCCATTTCCATTCTCTGCTATATTCGCCACCGAAAAAAATATTATGCTCGAACTAAACATATTGCGCCAACAACCCGAATTGGTAAAAACAAAACTTGCTAAAAAGCACTTTACAGAACTACATTTAGTTGATGAAATTTTAAAAATAGATGAGCAACGCAGAGCAGCCCAAAAAGAACTTGACGATTTGCTTGCCGAACAAAACTTAGCAGCAAAGAACATTGGCAACTTGATGCAGCAAGGCAAAAAAGAAGAAGCCGAAGCAGCAAAACTTGCCGTAGCAGAGTTAAAAGAAAAAAGCAAAGCAGTAGAAACTAAACTTACCGATAGCGAAACCGAGCAGCAGCAACTTTTAGTAAAGCTACCAAATTTGCCACACGAAAGTGTTCCCGAAGGGCGCACCCCCGAAGATAATTTTGTGCTGCGCGAAGGCGGCACCAAACCTACTCTTGCCGAAAATGCACTTCCACACTGGGATCTTGCCAAATCATACAATTTGTTCGATTTGGAGTTGGGGGTAAAAATTACCGGAGCGGGCTTCCCTGTTTATAAAAACAAAGGCGCTCGTTTGCAACGCGCTCTTATCAATTTCTTTTTAGACAAAGCAACTGAAGCCGGCTACACCGAAGTAATTCCGCCATACATGGTAAACGAAGCCTCTGCTTTTGGCACCGGACAATTGCCCGATAAAGAAGGGCAAATGTATCACGTAACTGTTGATGGATTTTACTTGATTCCAACAGCCGAGGTACCAGTAACTAATATTGTGCGCGATGAAATTTTTAATGAAAAAGAATTGCCAGTTAAGTTTTGTGCTTACTCGCCATGCTTTAGGCGCGAAGCCGGTTCTTATGGAAAAGACGTTAGGGGATTAAATCGTGTACACCAATTTGATAAAGTTGAAATAGTACAAGTGGTACACCCCGATAAAAGTTACCAAGTGTTGGACGAAATGGTTACTCATGTAGAAGGTTTACTTAACACACTGGAATTGCCTTACAGAATTTTGCGCTTGTGTGGTGGCGATATGAGCTTTGGATCGGCACTTACTTACGACTTTGAAGTATGGAGTGCAGCACAAAAACGCTGGCTGGAAGTAAGCTCGGTTTCTAATTTTGAAACCTTCCAAACCAATAGAATGAAAACTCGCTTTCGCGATGAAAACAAGAAAACAAGATTAGCGCATACTTTAAATGGTAGTGCAATTGCATTGCCCAGAATTATAGCCGCACTTTTAGAAAATATGCAGACAGAACAGGGCATCGCCATCCCTGCGTGTTTACATAACTATACTGGTTTTCCACTTCTTACAAAATAATAGGCATCGCCAAAACCTACTATTTTCAAGCATTTGTACACCTAAAACGTTCATATTGACAAATATGTGCATAACTTAACACGCTTTGGCACTACAGTTGTTCTTAATTGCGCAACATTGGTATAACAATTGCGTTAAACCAACTAAACGGAAATTATGAAAACGGATACATCAACCAACTTAATGCTTGTGGTATTTTGCGTAGTGATGATTGGTTTTGTAATCTTTAGCAGCAAGGTAAGTGAAATACTTCATGCCAAACAAGCTGCAATAGAAGTTACAATTACCGAGTAATATTCATTCTACTCCACCCATTGGTAGGCTGCAAAATATGCGGCATGATACATCTACCTTCAAAATTCAACTTTCCACATCTTTTATCGCACAATTCTTGTTGAATTATAAGCATTTATAGGATTAAACACCACTTAGTTTAGATTTTGTCTAAACTTTGCGTTACATATCTTAAATTTGCCCCACAAAACGTTATTTATACATTAACGCATCAGCAAAATGAGCCAACAACAAGATACCGCGCTTCAAGACCATATAGATAATGATTATAAATATGGGTTCACTACCGATATTGAACAAGAGTTTGCACCAATAGGATTAGATGAAAACACCGTTCGTTTCATTTCTGCAAAAAAGAACGAACCTGAATGGATGCTGGAATGGCGCTTGCAGGCATTCAAAGCATGGAAAACAATGAAACATCCGCAATGGTCAAATGTTCATTTTCCAGAAATAGATTTTCAAAACATCATCTATTACGCAGCTACGAAAAAGAAAAAAGAGGTAAAGAGTTTAGATGATATTGATCCGGAAATTCGCGCTACCTACGAAAAACTCGGCATACCAATTCAAGAACAAAAATTATTGGCCGGAGTTGCCGTAGATTATGTAATGGATAGCGAAAGTGTAGTAACTACCTTTCGCGAAGCACTAAAAGAAAAAGGAATTATTTTTTGCTCCATCTCCGAAGCTATTCGCGAATATCCCGATTTGGTAAAACAATATTTGGGTAGCGTGGTGCCTGTGCGCGATAATTTTTATGCAGCGTTGAACAGTGCAGTGTTTAGCGATGGTAGTTTTGTTTACATTCCAAAAGGCGTGCGCTGCCCAATGGAACTTTCAACCTATTTTAGAATCAATGCCGAAAACACCGGTCAGTTTGAACGCACCTTGATTATTGCCGATGACAATAGCTATGTAAGCTACTTAGAAGGCTGCACCGCACCCATGCGCGATGAAAATCAACTTCATGCCGCAGTGGTAGAATTGGTAACTTTAGACAATGCCGAAATCAAATACTCAACTGTACAAAACTGGTATCCGGGCGATAAAGATGGAAAAGGCGGCATCTATAATTTTGTTACCAAACGTGGTATTTGCAAAGGCGCGAATTCAAAAATTTCGTGGACACAGGTAGAAACCGGAAGTGCCATTACATGGAAGTACCCAAGTTGTATTTTAAAAGGAGAAAATTCTATTGGCGAGTTTTATTCGGTTGCCGTTACCAACAACTTCCAGCAAGCAGACACCGGCACCAAAATGATTCACATTGGCAAGAACACGCGCAGCAGAATTGTGAGCAAAGGCATTAGTGCCGGTAAATCGCAAAACGCTTATCGCGGCTTGGTACAGGTGCAAGCCACAGCCGAAAATGCTTACAACTTCAGCCAGTGCGACAGCTTGCTTTTGGGAGATAAATGTGGCGCGCATACCTTTCCATATTTAGAGATAAAAAACAATACGGGCAAAGTAGAACACGAAGCCACCACCTCTAAAATTGGCGAGGACTTACTTTTTTATTGCAACCAACGCGGCTTAACAAGCGAAGAAGCTGTAAACATGATTGTAAATGGATATTGCAAAGAAGTATTTAAACAGTTGCCAATGGAGTTTGCCGTAGAAGCACAAAAACTATTGAGCATCAGCTTAGAAGGAAGCGTGGGATAATGATTGGGCGATTATTCTCAATTTATAAAGCAGGTAAATTCATTTACGAGTTTTACCAAGGTTTAAAAAAAGACTCAGAACAGTTTGAACAAGAAGAACAAAAATTAAGAAAAAGAAAAACTACAAAATATGTTACTGGAAGTAAAAAATCTAAACGTAAAAGTAAATCAAAAAGAAATACTGAAAGACTTTAACCTTACAATAAATGCCGGAGAAATACACGCCATCATGGGGCCAAATGGCACAGGCAAATCAACCCTTGCATCGGTAATTGCGGGCAAAAAAGACTATGATGTTACCAGCGGTGAAATCCTTTACAACGGCAAAAACCTATTGGAAATGGAACCCGATGAACGCGCCCGCGAAGGTGTTTTTTTGGCATTTCAATACCCAGTAGAAATACCCGGAGTAAGCACCACCAACTTTATGAAAGCAGCAATTAATGCCAAGCGCAAACACGAAGGATTGGAGCAAATGGATGCCAAAGAATTTTTGAAGCTAATGAATGAAAAACGTGCTGTTGTAGAACTCAGCAAAGAATTTACCTCGCGCTCATTAAACGAAGGATTTAGCGGTGGCGAAAAAAAGCGAAACGAAATTTTTCAAATGGCCATGTTAGAACCAAAACTTGCAGTGTTAGACGAAACCGACTCGGGTTTAGATATTGACGCTTTGCGCATAGTAGCCAGCGGTGTAAACAAACTGCGCAACAGCAACAATGCTTTCTTGGTTATTACTCACTATCAACGTTTGCTGAACTACATCGTGCCCGACTTTGTGCATGTAATGTACGGAGGGAGAATTGTAAAAACAGGCGGCAAAGAATTATCGCTAAAACTCGAAGAACTCGGCTACGATTGGATAAAAGAAGAAGTGGGCGAAACTGTATAAATATTTAGATGAAATGAACATAGATAACCAATTTACAGCAGTTGAAAATGATGCCACAAAACTGATAAGACAAAAGGCATATAATGCATTTGAAAAACTGGGTATTCCCACTTCGCGACACGAAGAATGGAAATACACCAACATCAAAACAAAACTCAGCAAAGAATTCATTCTTACGCCACTCGATTCGGAAGTAAACAATGCTGTAAAAAATTACATTGCCAGCCTTCCACCCTATGCTTTTCGATTGGTATTTTTAAATGGTGTTTTTCATGCCGAACTAAGCATCATTCCAGAGATTGAAGGCTTGCAGATAAGCAGTTTGAAAGAAGCATTTGCCACCAACCCATCGCTCGTACAAAAGTATTACAGCAAACTCATCAACCTCGATAGCGAACATTTTGCAGCACTAAATACCGCCTTTGTTTCCGATGGCGCATTCATTCATTTGCGCAAAAATGTAGTTATTGACGAGCCCATTTACCTGCACTATTTTTTTACCGCCAGCAATGCCAACACATTTTCGCAAACGCGCAATTTGGTAGTAGTAGAAGATGGCGCAACCATACAACTTGCCGAAGACTTTAGAAATGCAAGCAACATCACCGTGCAATACAACCATGTTTCGGAAATGTTTGTGGGCAAAAATGCACAACTCAATTTGGTAAAGCTGCAAATTGAAACTAAAAACGTAAAAGGCATCCATACCCTCGAAACACAAATAGAGCGCGATGGCAGCTTTTATGTTTCGGCCATCACTTTCGAAGCCGATGTTATAAGAAACAACATCAGCGCTCGCCTTATTGGCGAAAACGCACATGCCGATTTAAGCGGCTTGTATTTTGGCAAAGAAAATGCACATATTGATAGTCATATTCTTGTAGATCACATTGCACCAAACTGCACCAGCAACCAACTGTACAAAGGTGTGCTGCACGATGAAGCAACAGGAGTTTTCAACGGCAAAATATTTGTGAAACAAGATGCTCAAAAAACCAATGCCTTTCAATCCAGCAAAGCAATTTTGCGTTCCAAAACGGCACACGTTTACAGCAAGCCACAATTAGAAATTTTTGCCGATGATGTAAAATGCTCGCATGGTGCAGCCATTGGTCAGTTAGATGAAAACGCTCTTTTTTACCTGCAAGCCCGCGGCATAGAAAAAGAAGATGCCAAACAATTACTTACCTACGCCTTTGCCCACGAAGTAATTGACCACATTAAAACCAAGCCCCTCCGCCAGTTTTTGTGCGATAAACTGAAAGAAGAGTTGAAGCTGAACTGGTAATAGAAGTAGTTGATATTTAGTACATAGTATTGAAACAACAACCATCTAAATACTAACTACTTAATACTAACTAATGCTAATCTCATCTGTTCGATAAAAGTTTTTGAAGATTCGAAGCCAATTCTTTTCTTCACCCCACACAAAACACAACAGCATGAAAAGAATTTTACTGGCCACGATTTTATCATCAGGCATTTCAATTGGTTTTTCTCAAGCATTATATTTTAATATCTCGGGCGGCTATGGCGCTCCAGCTTTGCAGCAAACACAACAACCGGTTACCTTTTTACCTCAAGGCACCGACCCTGCCAATAGCATTATTGTTCCAATGCTGAACCAAAACACAAGCGATAGTGCTTCTTTTAGATTTAAAACAAACTTGTATAAAGGATATGCAACCGGTGGCACATTAAGCCTTACAATGGGCTATTTTATTAACCCTTATGTTGGGTTTGAAGTAGGTTTTAGCAGCCTGATTCCACAAAAAATGTATAACACATCAACTTATGACGACTATGATGTATTAGGTCCAAACACCACCATTAAAACCACCACTTGGTCTTATGGTATTACGATGAGCCCTGGTATTCGCCTTCATGCCTGCAAACCCGATGCAAAGGTTGTACCTTATGGAAGGTTCGCATTATCGCTACCTCTTTGGGGAGCAACAAAACACGAGTTAGATATTAAAGGCGACCACTTCTTTCCTAAATTCTTGAATGTTCCGGCTCAAGCCTCGGTGCATACAACTACAAAGTCCATCTTTTCAATTGGCTTTAATGGTTCTATCGGGGTTGGATATAACATTACAAAATGGGTAAGAATTTATGGTGAAGTAGTTGGGCAATATCTTTTTGTTCGCTCAGGTAAAACAACATTAACACAATACCTGCTTACTGTGGATGGACAAACAGAAGACCGATTAAAAACCTTCTCAACGTTTAGTAAAGAAACAGAATTTGTAGATGAGTTGAATGAAAATAGTAACACCGAAACATTCGGCAAAAAACGTGTTCCGCTAAACGTTTCTAACCCCGACCCAAACGAATATGTAAACGAAGATAGACCACGCCAAGAGCTTAGACGATCAGCCAATTTCAGTGCATTTGGTGGTATGATTGGTTTTGCATTCACCATCAACAATAAAATGTGGAAGAAGAAAAAACCGGTACCGGTTCACAACTAAAGTCTTTAATAAAGAAGCCATCACTTTGCGATGGCTTCTTTATTTTATAGCACTTGCAAAAGCCTAAGCCTTTTCATCTCCATCTAATCTTATCACATCAAAAATTCCATCCAACGATTTCATTCGGTCAATCAAATCTTCTAACTGTGCAGTGTCATTCACATACACCATTATTTTTCCTTCAAAAATACCATCGGCACTTTCAAACGAAATGCTGCGCATATTCAAATTCAACTGCCCGGTAATGATATTCGTAATCTTGTTCACCAAGCCCACATCATCAATACCATTTATTTTTATTCCGGTAAGGAAAGCAATTTCATGCTGCTTCGTCCACCGTGTTTTCACCACTCGGTAGCTATACTTTGCCATCAATTGCACAGCATTGGGGCAGTTCATCCGGTGAATTTTTATACCCTCGTTTATCGTTATAAATCCAAAAACATCATCGCCTGGCACAGGGTTGCAGCAAGCGGCAAACTTATAATCAATCTTATCGCTGCTTTCGCCCATTATCAGCAACTCAGCATTCTTTTGCAGCGTTTGTTTCACCGCCTCATCAAAATTATCGCTGCGCTGATGCTCTATCGGCTTAGGCAGCTTCAGCTTACCAGCATAAACTTCCAGTTTCGATATATCATCAAGGTTAATCTTCTTAGTAGCAATGTTGTAAAAAAAGTCGAGCGAAGACATCGCTTTAAAATAATTCATCAGCAGCACCAAATGCCCGTCATTATCCTCCAGTTTTAAATGCTTCAGCTTCTTCTCATACATTTCCTTACCGGCCAGCGCCACCTTGCGCTGTTCGTCCTTCAACGTCTGCTTAATAACCGACTTAGCCTTTGCCGTAGCCACATAATTCAACCAATCTTCAATAGGCTTTTGTTTGTTCGAAGTCAAAATCTCAACCTGGTCGCCATTCTTCAGCACATGGCTTAGCGGCACCAGCTTATGGTTCACCTTTGCCCCAATACACTTTTTACCAATTTCGCTATGAATATCAAAAGCAAAATCGAGCGAAGTAGCACCCTTGCGCAAACGTTTCAAATCGCCCTTAGGTGTAAACACAAACACCTCATCGCTTACCAACTCTGTTTTAAAATCGGTTACCAAATCAATAGCGCTCGAATCTGGATTGCTCAACACATTAGAAATCTTCTCCAGCCACATATCCAGTGCCCTATCGCTCGAAACCTCCTTCTCGTTTCCGGCAACTGCTTCTTTATACTTCCAGTGAGCCGCAAAGCCCTTCTCGGCAATTTCGTGCATCCGCTCCGAGCGTATTTGAATTTCTACCCACTTGCCATGCGCACTCATCACCGTAGTGTGCAAAGCCTCGTAGCCATTAGCTTTAGGGTTACTAAGCCAATCGCGCAGCCTATCGGGGTTTGGGCGGTAAATATCCGTAATTGCCGAATACACACCCCAGCAATCGCTCTTTTCTCTTTCTAATGGCGAATGAAGAATAATCCTTATTGCAAAAAGGTCATAAATCTCTTCAAACGGAACCCCCTTAAACTTTATCTTATTGTAAATACTATAAATAGATTTCGGTCGCCCAAAAATATCGAAGCTATATCCACGCTTAATCAATTCATCTTTAAGCGGCTTAATAAAATCACTAATAAAGCGCGTGCGCTCCCTTTTAGTTTCGGCAAGTTTCTTAGCAATATCGCGATACAACACCGGGTCGGTATGCTTCAGCGATAAATCCTCCATCTCGGTTTTAATAGCATACAAGCCCATCCGGTGCGCCAACGGAGCATACAAAAAAGCAGTTTCCGAAGCAATCTTCATCTGCTTCTCACGCTTCAGCGAATCAAGCGTACGCATATTATGCAATCTATCTGCCAGCTTCACCAATATCACCCGTATATCATCATTCAGCGTCAATAACAACTTCCTGAAATTTTCTGCTTGAATAGAACTATTCAAATCAAATACACCCGAAATCTTCGTAAGCCCATCCACAATTTTCGCCACCTCCTTATTAAACATCCGTTCAATCTCCTCAAGCGTTACCTCCGTATCCTCCACCACATCATGCAGCAAAGCACATATTACAGAAGTAGCATCCAGCCCCATTTCTTCGCTCGCTATCTGCGCTACCGAAATTGGATGCAAAATATACGGCTCACCGCTCTTTCTCCGCATATCCTTATGCGCCTCAAGCGCCAACTCAAATGCCTGGCGAATATGCTTCCTATCGGCAATCGTATAGTTCTTTTTCAACGAACGCAACAACGCACGATAATGCTTCAAGATAATCTTCTTATCCCATTCCTCCTGGTTCACTTCCACCTCGTCCATACAAACTTTCTTCTCTTAGTTATACTTTAAAATAATAAAAAAATGCGAGCCACAAAGCATAAAAAAACTCTCAATCTGCCAACCATCCACCACTCCATCACCATCAATCCACAAGTTTAT
>CAZYXR010000010.1:31230-39400 GCA_964650845.1 uncultured Chitinophagaceae bacterium | reverse complement strand
AACTCCAATCTGTTATCTGCCTTCATTTCTCAACAACAATTATACCTCACTCATAAAAAACAAAACAATTTTACAATTACACACACCAAATTCTACCGAAATAACGATGTTTGAACCATGCACGAAATTTGGAACAAACTCATACGCTTCTGCAACTATCAAGAAAGATGCCGCCACGACATTCTTAAAAAACTACACGCCCTCGAAGTAAGCCAAACCACCGCCCAACAACTCATCCAAAAACTCGAAGCCGAAAACCTGTTAAACGAAACACGATACGTGCAGCAATTTGTAAATGGCCACTTCAAACAAAAAAAATGGGGTCGCAAAAAAATTGAAATAGCACTCAAAAGCAAAAACATCAACCCCGAACACTACACCACCCTGCTAAACGAACTACTCCCCACCACACATTACCAAGAACAACTCACCCAACTCGCCCACCGCAAATACAAAACCATAAAAGGCGAAACCACCATCATTCGCAAGCAAAAACTATTCCGTTTCCTACTCTCCAAAGGCTACGAAGCCAAACACATCACCACCATCATCAAAAACATAACGTATAATCAATAAAATTTAACTGTCAAAGCGTCAGCAATGGCACATGAAGTCAACACATCAATAAGAAACATTGGCAGGTAAAGTCAGCACATTAACAAGTAAAACCATCACAACGACACATAAAGTCGAAACGCCTCCAACCAAACATCCCCAACACCCTTGAGCAACAACACAAAAAAAGGCTGCTCCGAAACCGAAGCAGCCTTTTGCAAAAAATATTACTAAACCTTAGAATTTCAATCCACCTTCTCTTGCACCCTCAGCCAATGCCTTCACACGACCATGATACAAAAAACCGTTTCTATCAAACACCACCGATTCAAAACCTTTACCCACAGCCAGTTTAGCTAATGACTGACCAACAGCTTTACTTTGGTCAATCTTAGTACCCGTGCGAGCAAAATCCTTATCTCTGCTTGATGCCGCAGCTACAGTTACACGCGCATCATCATCAATCAATTGAGCATAAATCTCTTTATTACTTCTGAAAACAGACAAGCGAGGTCTCTCAGCTGTACCACTTATTTTACCACGAATACCACGAGCAATTTTCTCTCTACGTGCTTCTTTACTAAATGCCATAACTACTTAATTAGTTGTTGATAATTTATTTCCTACCTATTATTTTTTAGATGCGCTCTTACCAGCCTTTCTGCGCAACACCTCACCTGCAAACTTGATACCTTTTCCTTTGTAAGGCTCAGGCTTACGAACCCCGCGAATCTTTGCAGCCACCAAGCCCAAAAGCTCATTATCATGGCTCTCCAAAGTAATAATCGGGTTCTGCCCTTTATCTTGTTTTGCACTTGCAGTTACCTCCTCGGGCAACAACACCACCACCGGATGCGAATAACCCACCTGCAAAGTCAACACCTGCTTTACCACCTCTGCACGGTAACCCACACCCACCATTTCCATTTTCTTTACAAAACCAGTGCTTACACCCAGCACCATGTTATTCAACAAAGCACGGTAAGTGCCATGCAAAGCCTTATGACGCTTCTGCTCCGTAGGGCGCGAAACCTCCAAAACTCCATTTTCAACCTTAATGGTAATATCCGGATCCACCGTGCGAACCAACTCGCCCTTTGGTCCTTTCACCTTCACCACATTATCCTTACCAACTGTAACCGTAACACCTCCTGGAACTGTTACAGGAGCTTTTCCTATACGAGACATAACTGATATTTTTTCTTTTAAAGAATCTACGTTTCTAATTAGAATATTTCACACAAAACCTCACCACCTATCCCCTTCAATCTAGCTTGCTTATCAGTCATCACACCTTGCGATGTGCTAACAATAGCAATACCCAAACCGCTCAACACCTTTGGCAATTCACTCTTGCCTTTGTATTGGCGCAAACCCGGTGTAGAATAGCGCGATAAATTTTTGATAACAGGCGTTTTAGTCGCGTTATCATACTTCAAAGCAATTTTAATAGTGCCTTGACCACCATTGCCCTCATCCTCAAATTTATACTTCAAAACATACCCGTGCTCGTAAAGAATTTCGGTAATACGTTTCTTTAAATTAGAAGCAGGAATTTCCACAATACGGTGGTTAGCTGCCTGCGCATTACGAATGCGCGTTAAAAAGTCTGCTATTGGATCCAGTACCATTTGTACAATTATTTCGGTTCAAAAATTTATTTACCAAGAAGCCTTAGTTACTCCAGGAATTTTACCCTCGCTTGCAAGGTCGCGGAACTTAATCCTCGAAACTCCAAACATGCGCACAAAACCACGACCACGACCCGTAAGCGCACAACGATTGCGCAAACGCACCTTTGAAGTATTCTTAGACATTTTATCTAACAACCCCCACTCGCCCGCAGCTTTCAAAGCAGCGCGTTTCTCTACATTCCTTTCCACCATTTCCGCACGTTTGCGTTGGCGGGCTTCTACTGATTTCTTTGCCATATCAGTTATTATGAATTTGATTTTTTAAATGGAATACCAAGCTCCGTCAACAATGCCGCAGCCTCCTCGTCAGTATTTGCAGAAGTAACAAACGTAATGTCCATACCATTGATTTTACCAACCTTATCAATCTCCATCTCCGGAAAAATGATTTGCTCCTTAATCCCCATAGTATAGTTACCCCTACCGTCAAAACCCTTCGCATTCACACCCTTAAAGTCGCGAACACGTGGCAACGATACAGCAATCAATCTATCCAAAAACTCATACATACGCTCTTTGCGCAACGTAACACGTGCAGCAATAGGCATATTTGAACGAAGTTTGAAATTTGAAATGTCTTTTTTAGACTTAGCAGCAACTGCTTTCTGACCAGAAATAACGGTCATCTCTTGAACTGCAACATCCACAAGTTTTTTGTCGGATGTAGCACCATTTACACCTTGGTTAAGGCATATTTTTTCGAGGCGTGGCACCTGCATTACTGAAGTGTAGTTAAACTTCTTCACTAACGAAGGCACAATTTCCTCCTTATAACGCTTTTTAAGGCGCGGAACGTAAGTAGTACTCATTATTCAAAGAATTAGCGGACGATCCCAACCGTCCTTGTTTTTTAAAATGGACGGCAAAAGTAGTATTTACTTTCAAAATTGCAACTTCTCCCCACAAAATTATCCAAACTATATCTCAAAGCAGCAAATCACTACAATGAAAATACAATATCAATTGTAGGAAAAACTGCCGTCTTCCGTTTTCCTTATACCAAGAAAGTTTAAAAAATCACTTTCCAAAAAATCGTGATACTCTAAAAAGTAATCTAAATGCAGCGGTAGCAGTTCTAAATCGCTGCGAAGCACTTTGTGTGTAGCAAACAACTTTTTAAAAAGCCAGTTCATAACTTCACTATTAAGCAAGTCGGTAAGTTGTTTACCACTTACATTCAAACCAAATGGAATAAACAAGTTGGCACTATTAAGTATCCATCTTTGTTCGGTATCGTAATAAAAACATAAGTCCGAAGTAATAAACCTGTATATTATCTTTTCCTTAGCCTTATACATTTCTATTGGCGCCACCTGCTGAAAGTTAGAAAAATCATTTAGAATAAAAGTGCCTGCTTCTTTCAGCCCGCCCTTTGTAATGTCCGCTCCCTTGTATATTGGAACATACCCCTCTTTACACACATCACTACAATACTTTTCATTGTTTCCGGTTACTACTCCCAATGCCCAATTGGCATTACTACTTAGTGTAGTATGAGCAACTGAATATAGCTTATTGATTACATGGGCATCATTTTCGTTTGACCAGAAATTAAAGATACGCTTAGGGTTTTTAATAAATGATTCTAAACTTCTTGAATAGGCAACCCCATTCACACTACATTCAATACTATCATCAGCAGTAACATTCGTGTTCTTTATGATTACTGCCTGAGCCTTTGTTATCAAACCTTTAAACGCTTTGCCATAATCTACAAGCCTTAATATTTTTTTGGCTGTAACCTTCCTGCGTATATCTTCAAATGTAGTGATATTGAAAAATGCCTCTTGAATCAAAAATCCTAAATAACCATCTTTTGACAAGAGCGATAGACTTGCCCCAAAAAACAATGATGTGGTATCTAAACTACTACCGCAAGCATATAATGCGGCAAACTTTTCCTTGTCAGCTTTATCAATTTTTTTACCCCAAGGTGGATTCGTAAAAATCATATCAAAAGATACTTTTTTACTTTTTAGCAAATATGCTTCGTTTAAAAAATCCCCCACTTTTACATTTACCGCATCAACTCCAAACTCTTTCATAATGCGTTGTTTGGTTATCGAAACCGCATTTTCATCTACATCAAAGCCGTAAACATTCTCGGGGGCAACACCTCTCTTTATTGCTTCCACAACAAAATTTCCCGAACCACAACAAGGGTCTAAAAAAATAAACCCTTCATCAATTTGCAGGTTCCGAAACATATCTTCAATTATCCACGATGGCGTATAATAGATACCCTCTTTATTGCGATACGAGTTTGAAAGCAACTTCTCATATTCTTCACCAATACTTTCTCCACTAAACTTCTCCATCAACAAATCCAATCGGTTAGTAACAGCTTCATGGTCATGCTCATCTTTTTGCAACTTATTTGCCCTCGCATTAAGCTTTTCTTTACCGGCAACATTTGCCATAAAATCAACTAACGACTCATGCGAAATCAAACCTTGCCTACAAAGAGTTAGGTAGCCCGTCTTTATCCAGTTGCGTATTGTGGCGGTGGAAACATTAGCAACTTTTGCGGCTTGGTCAATTGTGATGCCCGATAACTCTACTTCTCCAAAGATATTTGTTTGCATTGCTTAAAAGCCATTATTATTATCAAAAACTGCATACTCAATCATTTGCATATCTCACACTCCTCCATATCAAAAGCAAATTAAACAATCTTCAATTAGCAATTAAGCCCCACTCGATACAATCAAGTGAGGCTTAATACAAAACTCATGGCTTAAAGCTCATGCTCAAAGCACATAAATATCATTACAACATTTCAAACACACCGGCAATACCTTGTCCGCCACCAATGCAGGCAGAAACGATACCGTATTTTGAATTGCGTGCGCGTTGCTCTTCCAACAATTTCATAAACAAGTAAGTACCCGAAGCACCCAGCGGATGACCCAAAGCTACCGCACCACCGTTTACGTTGATGATGTCTTGATTCAACTCGGCTACTTTGATAACACCTAATGCCTGGGCTGCAAATGCTTCGTTCAACTCTATTACACCGATGTCGCTAAGGTTTAAGTTAGCTTGTTTCAATGCTTTTGGAATAGCCGCTACCGGCCCCATACCCATAATAGTTGGGTCCACTCCCACACTGGCAGAAGTAATACAACGGGCAATTGGCTTCAAGCCCAGCTCTTTTACCACGCGCTCGCTAACTACCATCACAAATGCCGCAGCATCAGAAGTTTGCGAAGAATTGCCGGCAGTTACCTGTCCGCCATTTTTAAACACGGGTTTCAATTTTGCCAAACCATCTACCGAAGTATCTTTGCGCGGACCTTCATCAGTATCCACAACAAACTTGCGGGCTTTCTTTTTACCGCCTTCGTAATACACTTCTTCAACCTCCACAGGCACGATAAATTCTTTGAACTTGCCTTTCTCAATTGCTGCAATAGCTTTTTGATGGCTGTTGAAAGAAAACTCATCGCTTTGTTCGCGAGTGATGCCGTATTTGTCGGCAATGTTTTCGGCAGTTAAACCCATACCGATGTAGTAATCAGCATGGTCTTTTGAAATTTCATAATTCGGTACCGTTTTGTAACCAACGGTTGGTACTAAGCTCATGCTTTCTGTTCCACCGGCAATAACTACATCTGCCATTCCTGCGCGGATTTTAGCCGTTGCCATAGCAATGGTTTCTACGCCCGAACCGCAGTAACGGTTAACAGTTACACCCGGCACTTCCACAGGCAATGAACGAACGGCTACCCAACGCGCCATCTGCAAGCCTTGTTCGGCTTCTGGTACTGCGTTACCAACGATTAAATCGTCCACACGCATAGGGTCGAGACCCGGTACTTTTTTCAAAAGGTCGGTGATTGCATGATATGCAAGGTCAACAGGTGTGCTAAAACGAAAGCCACCTTTTTTAGCCTTTCCAATCGCGGTGCGCGATGCGGCTACTATATATGCTTCTTGGCTCATATTGTTTGTATTTAGATTTTAGAACCAAGAGCCAAGATTCAAGACTTGGTTTGGTTCGTGATTAATTAATTATTTAATGTTTTTTGAAATCCGAAAATTAGTTTTTGAACCTCTGCCAGTTTTTCAAGAATCAAGGTCATCTTTTCATCAGTTATGAAACTTAATTCTTTTGCTAAAAGAATCTGGGTTTCTAATTCGAATGAAGATGAAATCGAAATATCTAAGAACCTCATGAAATCCTTATTAGAATTTCGTCCGGAACCTTCTGCAATATTTGATGGAATTGATATTGCAGAGCGATTAATTTGAGATGCCAATCCATAAACTTCTTGCTTCGGGAACTTCTCCGTTAGCAGGTAGACATCTTTCACCAAGCTCATTGCTTTTTGCCAGGCTATTATGTTTTTGAAGTTATGCATTGTTGTATTCTCTTGATTCTTGGTTCTTGGCTCTTGATTCTAGTTTCTAAGAGGTTTACCTGAAGTAAGAATTGATTGAATACGCTCCAAAGTTTTCTTCTCGCCACATAATTGCAAGAAAGCTTCTCTTTCTAAATCCAAAAGATATTGCTCGCTCACTTTTGATTCAGAAGAAAGGTCTCCACCGCAAAGCACATACGCTATTTTGCGTGCAATCTTTTCATCATGCTCGCTGGCGTATTTACCTACACGGAAAGCCGCTGCACCTGCATACAATGCAGCCAAACCTGTTCTGCCCAACACTGTGATGTCTTCGCGCTGAACCGGTTGAGTGTAACCATCATTAAATAATTGCAAAGCTCTTTCTTTAGCTTCGGCAATATGACGGTCTGCATTCAATACAATCAGGTCTTTCTTTCTGTCTAAAACACCAACTGAGAAACCTTCGTGCGCTGATGTTGCCACTTTTGCAGTAGCAATAGCGGTGAAACGATCAGCTAACTGAGTGATTTGTGTATCTCCTGCATAGAAAGCATCGCTGGCACGCAAAGCCAATTCTTTGGTTCCGCCACCACCGGGAATCAAGCCCACGCCAACTTCTACCAAGCCGATATAAGTTTCTGCCTGAGCAACTGCACTATCGCTGTGCAAAGCGATTTCGCATCCGCCACCAAGGGTTAAGCCTTTGATAGCACTTACCACAGGGATAGAAGAATAACGCAAGCGCATGGTAGTGTTTTGGAAAGCACGAACAGCAAAATCCAATTCATCATATTCCTGCTCAATCGCCATCATGAAAATCATGGCGAGGTTTGCACCTGCGCTGAAGTTCACACCCGGATGTCCCAACACTACACCATTCCAGCCTTGTGTTTCGGCAAGGTCAATACCTTTATTGATAGCTTCTAAAACTTCACCACCCAATGAATTCATTTTGGTGTTCCATGAAACGTTCAATACACCATCGCCCAGGTCGTCAATTCTTGCACCGCTGTTTTTCCAGAGTGGTTTGGTAGAAGATTGAATGTCTGAAAGAATGATGAATGACTCTCTTCCCGGAATTGCTTTGTAGCTCTTAGATGGAATATCGTAGTAAAGACGTTTACCGTTTTCAATTTTGTAGAAATTGGTGTTGCCCGCAGCAAGGAATTCCTCTACCCAAGCACCCAATTTGAATCCGGCAGCTTTCATTTTTTCAGCAGAAGCAGCAACGCCTACAATGTCCCATTGCTCAAAAGGACCTAACTCCCAACCGAAACCTGCGCGCATGGCATCGTCAATGCGATACAATTCGTCAGAAATTTCAGGGATACGCAAACTCACATAGCTATTTACATAGAAAGAAAGTTTGCGCAGGAAATCGCCATGCTTATCGGTAGAAGCAGCAACTGCTTTCAAACGCTTAGGCAAGTCTTCGATGTTTTTGCCAATCTCGGTAGTTGCCGATTTAGTTTTAGCCGAAGGTTTGTATTCAAATGTTTTCCAGTCTAAAGTTTCAAACGACTTTTTGCCTTTTGCATCTTTACCATATCATTTTTTGTTTTTCAAATGGCAACT
>CAZYXR010000010.1:26081-31220 GCA_964650845.1 uncultured Chitinophagaceae bacterium | reverse complement strand
TTAGTTTTCTTGAAAAATCCCTGACCGGTTTTGTCACCATGCCATTTGTTTTCATCCATTTTCAAAATCCACTCCGGCAACTGGAATACATCGCGGTATTCATCATTTGGCAGGTTGTCATAAGCACCTTTCATTACTTTAATCATGGTATCTAAACCAACCACATCCGTTGTGCGGAAAGTTGCTGACTTAGGTTTGCCGATTAAGGTGCCTGTCAAAGCATCTACTTCATCCACAGTCAAATCCATTTCCTGCATCAATTTGATAACGGCACCGATGCTGAACACACCAACGCGGTTAGCAATAAAAGCAGGAGTGTCTTTGCACAACACGGTTTGCTTACCCAGGAACAAATCGCCAAAGTGCATGAAGAAGTTAATTACCTCAGGATGCGTGTGTGCTGTAGGGATAACCTCTAACAAACGCAGGTAGCGCGGAGGGTTGAAGAAGTGCGTACCGCAGAAATGCGCTTTGAAATCATCGCTTCTGCCTTCTGCCATCAAATGAATAGGAATGCCCGAAGTATTCGAAGAAATCAAAGTGCCCGGCTTGCGGAACTTCTCTACTTTTTCAAACACTTGTTGTTTGATATCAAGACGCTCCATTACCACTTCAATCACCCAGTCAGCTTCTTTAATCCAAGCCATGTTGTCGTCAAAGTTGCCCGTTTTGATACGCGAAGCAAAAGCCTTGTCGTAAGATGGATTGGGATTGCTCTTTAAAGCAAAAGCCAAAGAATCGTTTACAATTTTGTTGCGAAGCGCAGGTTTTTTAGCGTCTTCTTCGCTTAGGTTAAAAGGCACGATGTCCAGTAGAACCACCTTTAAGCCAATGTTGGCACAGTGCAGGGCAATGCGGCTGCCCATCACACCGGAACCCAACACCGCTACGGTTTTCACCTTGCGTGCTTTGGCGGGAGTTACATTCACCGCTCGTTTTTCTGTTGTTGTTTCCATTTTGTATATTGATTATTGTTGAATGATTATTGATTGCCTTTTTTAAGTCTGCGGAAATAAATCATAGGAGTTTTTGCATGGAAGAGTTCCCAACCCTTTCGCTCAAAATAGAATATCAGTCCTTGAACACCCGGTGAAAACTTTGATTTATCAACAGTCTGAACTTCTAACTTGTCCATTTTACGCTCGTCATCTCTTCCTTCAATCAAAACCCAACTGTACTTTATGGTATCCTGACTATGAGACCAAGTTGAAGCATACTCATACTTCCCCTGCGCTGCCAATACATTGCCCACAAGCACAAAAGCCAATAAGAGAATGAATGTCTGAGTTTTCATGATATTACTTTTCACTAAAACGGGTAACGAAGCTAAAAATTCTTTTTTACCAAACAAGCGTTTGGTAAGATGACGTGTGGAGAACTTTTTTATTCTATTGCATCTTCATTTTCGGCAAATTGGTAGATACCGCGTATAACCCGAACCAAAACACTGGCAACTAAATAAAAAACAGTAACTGAAGTAAACATAAAACGGTACTCAGCAAGACTCCAAATGCTAATACCAGTAAAAGCTTTTGCGCTACGAAGCAAAATGCCCGTTAGTAAAAAGAAACAAAGGTATGATGGCAAAGTGTAGGCCTTAAACGATGGATGAAAAATACTTACAACAGCATTGATGAGTGCAAAAAAAACAATACCGATAAAAGCAGCCGAATACTCAAAAGCATTGCCCGCAGCAAAAAACCTACAAAGCAACATTGCCACAATTGCCAACAAAAAGGCGGCTATAAGTTGATACAAAGGCGAAGCGCGTTTTAATAAAAAGCTATGTCTAAACATCATTAAAAATTTACTTTACAAAAAGTAGCTGATATGCTGCGCAAAATAGCCGAATAAAACTCTCGGATAAAAATTGAGATATTGCGAGGCGATAACAATGGAAGATAATTCAAAAAAAAGCAAGGGTAATTTGTTGGTAATATGCGGCCCAACGGCCGTGGGCAAAACTGCCCTTTCAATAAAAATTGCACAAGCATTTTCGGCAGAAATCATCTCGGCAGATTCGCGGCAGTTTTATACCGAAATGAACATCGGCACTGCAAAACCAAACGCAAAAGAACTGGCAGCCGTGCCCCACCATTTTGTAAACAACATTTCTATTCATCGCAAAAACTACAGCGCAGGAAAGTACGAGGTAGAAGTGTTGGACTTTTTAGAAGAATATTTTAATGCAAAACCCATTGCCGTAATGGTAGGCGGTGCAGGATTGTTTATCAACGCAGTTTGCAGCGGCTTCGACTCGTTTACCAATGCAGCCGGCACAAAAGAAGAAAGCGATGCCAATGCTTATACAGCAAGGAAATTCTTGAACACTCAAACTTTAGAATGGCTACAAAAAGGGGTAGAACGCTTGGACCCAGAGTATTACGAAAAGGTAGATAGAAAAAATCCGGTTCGCCTGAAGCGAGCGTTGGAAATTATTTACTCCACAGGCAAAAAATACTCGGAACAACGCATTGGCAAAAAAACCGAGAGACCTTTTAATATTATAAAGATAGGCTTGGAACTACCTCGCGAAGCACTCTTTGAGCGCATCAATAAACGTGTAGATGCCATGATGGACAGCGGCCTGATGGATGAAGTGAAAGATTTGTATTTGCACAAAAAACTACCCGCACTAAACACAGTTGGGTACGAAGAACTGTTTGATGTAATTGATGATAAAATTGCTTTACCCGAAGCTGTGGAACTGATAAAAAAGAATACCCGAAACTATGCCAAAAGGCAAATGACATGGTTTAAGAAAGATGACCATGTACAATGGTTTGCACCAGATGCAACACAAGAAATTATTGAATACTTTAAACAAAAATTAGTTTGACCCGCATTGGCTTGATTAGCGATACACATGGCTTTTTAGACCCGCAAGTTTTTAAGCACTTTGCCGATGTGGACGAAATATGGCACGCTGGCGATATTGGCAGTTTGGCACTTGCCGATGATTTAAGAAGTTTCAAACCCTTGCGTGCAGTGTATGGCAATATTGACGATGCCTCCGTTCGTAGAGATTTACCCGAAGATAATCGCTTCGAGTTAGAAGGCTTTAACATTTGGATAACACATATTGGCGGTTATCCTCGTCACTACAGCCCCAGAGTGCGAAACATTTTACAAGCAAAAGCTCCAAACATTTTTGTTTGTGGGCATTCGCACATTCTTAAAGTAATGCGCGATGAAGATTATAAAGGAATGCTTTGCATGAATCCGGGGGCAGCAGGCATTCACGGTTTTCATAGCGTAAAAACGCTGTTGCGGTTTACATTGCACAACAAAAAAATTACCGACATGGAAGCTATAGAAATGGGTAAACGCGGAGAAATAAAATAAGCGCAACAATACCCTCGCCAGCTACCACATTTACACTGCCAACTTTGAAACCAATTTAGAAGTAGCAGAATCAGCATAAATACCATAAGCATTTACCAGTAAGCCTTTCAAGTTGCTGTGAGTAGAAGAAATGGCATATAAAATACTTTCATCATCTACATCCGACATTTCTTGAAAACGATGCACTTCATCAATTTCAAAATCATCGGGTTGTAGTTGTACATTCTTTTCGGCACATTCAATACAATCGTGCTTGAGGTTAAAATTAAAAGTATAACCTTTTTTTGTCAGCTCGTTTATAGCTTCAGTAAGGGTTGTATAAGTCTTCATGCGATTCGAATTTTAATTTTGTAAAAAATCACACCAAGTATAGCATTTTAACTCGACTCGTTCAATTCATTAACAAACTACAAAATCAGCATCCTTACATTATTCATCTATTTTACAATGCAATACAGTATTTATTCAATTACATATTCAGGGCGCGATTATCGGTAGCAATCAAACACGCTTCTTTAAATGCCTCGCTGTATGTTGGATGCGGGTGGCTCATGCGCGAAATATCTTCGGCACTTGCTTTGTATTCCATTGCCACCACACCTTCAATAATTAAATCGGCTGCGCGCGCACCAATAATGTGCACACCCAAAATTTCATCTGTTTCTTTATCGGCAATTACTTTTACAAAGCCGTCTAAATCGCCCGAAGCTCTCGCTCTACCCAATGCGCGGAATGGAAATTTTCCTGTTTTTATAGCTTTTCCTTGCGCTTTCAATTCTTGCTCGGTTGCGCCCACAGCAGCCGCCTCGGGCCATGTATAAGCCACGCCAGGTATTAGGTTATAATTGATATGAGGTTTTTGCCCTGCCATTACTTCGGCAACATAAGCGCCTTCTTCTTCTGCTTTATGCGCCAGCATGGCACCAACAATTACATCGCCAATAGCATAAACACCTTGAACCGCAGTTTGCAAATGTGCATCTACCGGAATACGGCCTCTTTCATCGGTTTTTAAACCGATATTATCTAAACCCAAACCTTCGGTATATGGCACGCGCCCCACGGCAACTAAGCAGTAATCGCCTTTCAATTCAAGTTTTTCGCCTGCTTTATTTTCTGCACTTACGGTAACTTCTTTTCCTTTCACGGTTGCGCCAGTAACTTTTGCTCCAAGATGAAACTCCATTCCATCTTTCTTCAGCACACGCTGCAATTCTCTGCTAATATCTTCATCCATAGAAGGCACAATTTTTTCAAGATATTCTACTACCGAAACCTTTGCACCTAAACGCAAAAACACCGAACCCAATTCAACCCCAATAATACCACCACCAATTATGATTAAATGCTTAGGCACTTCTTGTAAAGTCAATGCCTCGGTAGAAGTGATAACTCTCTTTTTATCTACCTTAATAAAAGGCAATTGGGTGGGTTTGCTACCGGTGGCAATAATCACTTTTTCGGTTTCAATTTCTTGTTTTTCGCCCTTTTCATTAGTAACGGCAATTTTGTTTTTGGTAACAAAAGAACCTTTGCCGTAAAACACATCAATTTTGTTTTTCTTCATCAAAAATGCAATACCATCATTGTTTTGCTTTACAATATCTGCTTTGCGAGCAACCATTTTAGGGTAATCTACTGTTAAACCTTTCACCCCTATTCCGTGCGTATCGAATTTATGAGTGGCTGCATGATAATGCTCCGATGAATCTAAAAGTGCCTTTGATGGAATGCAACCAACATTGGTGCATGTACCCCCAAGCACATTATACTTTTCTACAATAGCTACTTTAT
>CAZYXR010000010.1:11709-26071 GCA_964650845.1 uncultured Chitinophagaceae bacterium | reverse complement strand
CTGCGCGAATAGCAGCAATATAACCTCCAGGACCCGAGCCAATAACAACTACATTATACATAGAATATTTTTTTGCGGCTGCAAAATGGTGTGTAGAAAACGAAACTTCAAATTATTCTTTACAAGAAAATAGAAAATCTCTTTTTAAAGCATTTCACCGACTTTTAAATTTTATATCATTGACCGCTGTAATCAGCGAACTGAGTATCATGTTTTACATTCATCAATCTTCTTGCATTTGTCATCAACCAACATTTAGCGATGTTGATTTGGAGCTTGTAAAACCATCGGACAACAATCGAATTTATGCAATAGAGCCACAATACACCAGTGTACCATTGGGGCAATTGCGCAGAATGGGCAGGGCATTGCGCATGGGCGTGGGCACAGGTATGCATCTATTGCAGCACCAAAAAGTGGATGGCATTTTAGTGGGCACAGCCAATGGCGGAATTGAAGACAGCATCATGTTTTTGAATCAAATAATGGAATATGATGAGGGGCGTTTAACACCAACTCATTTTGTGCAAAGCACCTACAATGCCATTGCCGGCACAATAGGCATGATAACAAAAACAAAAGGCTATAATGCAACGCATGTGCACAGAGGGCTGGCTTTTGAAAATGTAGTTTTAGATGTTGCAATGTTGCTACGCGAAAACCCCAATAACGTTTACCTGATTGGTGGAGTAGATGAAATTTCGGAACGCAACCACCGCTTGGTGTCGCTTGCCGGATGGTATAAAACTGAGGCAACCTTAAATACCGAATTGTATGACATTGATACTGCCGGAACGCTACCTGGCGAAGGCTCGGCAATGTTTTTGGTAAACAATATTGCCGAAAATGCTACCGCAAAATTGCGCGCTGTAAAAATGGTAAGTAGTTCATCTGTTTCGCATGTAAGTGAACAACTTCAAGCTTTTTTGAATGAAAGCTTACTACCGGGCGAAACGATTGATTTGTTGCTACATGGAGAAAATGGAGACAATCGTTTATTGAAATATTACACTGCCTGCGAAAGTATCTTTGATGAAAAAACAACAATTGGCCGCTTTAAACATCTTACCGGTGAGTTTCAAACCGTTTCGGCATTGGCGGTTTGGATGGCTTGTTACTTTTTACAATCTAATAGTTTGCCGAGTAATGTTGTTAAGAAAAAAGGTAACAACAGTGCGGTAAAACGCATCTTAATCTACAATAATTACCAGGGTGCGCAGCACGGCTTTTTCTTGATTGAAAAAGTGTAATCAATCGTTTATCAATCGTTTATAAGCTTCGCGCAGTTCTTGCAACTTGCGTTCTGCACTCTTTTTTTCAGCGTCTGTGTATTGGCTGTTTCTATCGGGATGCAAATGCAACACCATTTTTCGATACGCATTTCTAATTTCTACCTGCGTGGCATTCTTAGTAATGTTCAAAAGCGTATAATCGTCTTGAACCACCACCACCAACTGCTTCAGCATTTCTTTAAAAACAACATCATGGATACTAAGCAAACGCGCAATGCGTGCAAGCACTTTTTGTTCGTTTAGCGAAATATCTGCATCGCACAATGCAATATCAAACATCAGCCTTAAAGTTTGCAATGCAATAGTTTCACTTTGATAAATACGAATAAAACCACATGCTTTTTCTAATTCATATTGATGATTAAGACAGTGATTTAACACGCTCATTTTAGATTCAATATTCCTTTCGCCTTCGGTGCTTACAAAGAATTTTCTAACAGCATCAATTTCTTTAAGCGAAACTTTTCCATCAGCATTTATTACATGCGATGCAAGCACAATCAAACACGACTCCAGCTCTGTTACATCCGAGATTTTAGACGTAGCTTCGGCCTCGGGTTCATCACTCAGCACGTTGCCGGCAACAAAACCAAGAATGCCGCCAATGGGGCCACCAACCAACCACCCCAAGCCACCACCTAACCATTTTCCATAATCGCTCATCCGTACTTTTTCAATTTACCGGTAAGTGAAAAATAAAGCAATACAAATCCTGATAGTATTAACGGAATATGAAGCGTTTGCGTACTGCTTAAACCCAAAAATCCTTCGCCATCGGGTACTTTTGTAAACTCTATGAGCAAGCGAGCGGTAAAAATAACAATAAGGAAAATGCTCAAATAAATACCCGGCAAATTGTTGCGCAACCTTAAATACAACAATACCATTGCTACAAAAACTAAAGTGTAAAACACGGCTTCGTACAACACGCTCGGGTGGCGAGGCGACTCATCAACTTGAATAAAAATGAATGCCCACGAAACATCGGTTACTTTGCCTATAAGCTCGCTGTTCATTAAATTTCCTAAGCGGATAAAAATGCCAGCGATAATAGATGCAATGGCAGTTCTGTCCATTATCCACAAATACGAAAATGCGGGATTTTGCTTTTTAAAAAACCACAGCGCAACGAATGCGCCTACGATTCCGCCATGGCTTGCCAAGCCACCTTTCCAAGGTTTTAAAATTTCTAAAGGATTGGCAAAATAATACTCGGGCTGATAAACCAAAGCATGAACTAAACGTGCGCCAATCAATGCACCAATAAATACATAGATGATTAAATCGGTCATTTTTTCGGCATCTTTTCCTTCTTGCTTACAAAACCAGTATGCCATTAAAAAAGTACCAAAAATAGAAGCCGTCCAACTTAAGCCATACCATTTTATTGCAAAACTGCCGAACGATACCGCATCGGGGTTGGGATTCCAAATAATGTACTCTAACATTGATGCGAATAAAGTAAATGAATAAAGTGAAGCAAAAAAAAAGCTGCCATTGCTGACAGCTTACAATATTGAGTAATAAATAATTAGTCGAGCAAAACATTATCAACCGATGTAGCTCTTGCATTTGCTTGCGCTGGTTGATTAGCTTTTACTTTTGCGCGATATTCATTCAAGGTGTTGTATTTAGCTTCACCTAAAATTGCTTTAAATTTTTCTTCGCGAGTTGCTTTCAAGGCAGTAGTTTCTGAAGCCGATTTGCCCAAAGATTTTTGATAAAACTCTGTTGTTGCTTCTTTAATTTTATTTGAAGTAGCTTCATCTAAACCCAAAACTCTGGTTACACGCATTTGCAAATTCTTTGCATTCTCGTCAGCAGCTCCTGCTTTTGAAACATTGGTAGCGGCTGGTGTTACAGCTTCGCCTTTTGAGTTGGTTAATTGTTGTGCGTTTGTGGATACTGCTGCAATAGTCAGTGCCAATCCGAATAGTACTTTTTTCATACGATGTTAATTTTTGTGTCTTGAGAGATATTGGTGTCAAAAGAAAGTTTAATAATCTATACTACAAAATCTATTTAGATGAAGATTTCTTTTTCAGTTCGGCAATTTTTTGTCGCATCTTGGGAATCAATTCGTTATAAGCAGCAATCTTTTCTTCGCCAAGGGTTCTAAAAAGCGTTACGTCTCTGTTTTCAACCAATAGTTTAAGTCTTGTATTCATTTGAGCAGAATCGGCAGCCAGTTCTTCTTTTGCTTTTGCAACTCTACGTATGTAATTGTCGAATATTTTGTGAACCCTCACTTGCTGCATTTCGTCCAAACCCAAATCGCTTGTCAAAACTTTAATTACCAATTCTGCTTCGCCTTTGTTGTTTATATGAATAGGATCTTTGGCTTTCAACTGCGCACGCGAACTGTTGACGAACAGAACGAAAAAAAACATCAGAGCAGATAATTGCTTCATAATTATTGAATGGTTTTAATAACAATAAAAGATTCAAAAAAAACAGTACTTGAATCATGCTGTGGTAGTACGAAAACTTCGCACAAAAGTTCAGCATAAAATTTAGAATCTTTTACAGCGCTTCTTCATACAGCTTTCTGAAATCTGGGCGGCTGACTGGTTTAGGATTGTTGGGATGAGCAAAATCGGCAAAAGCCAAGTCGGCAAGCGTATCGAGGTGCTCGCTTTTTACGCCAATCTCGCTTAGCTTATGTGGAATGCCTACTCGCGTGTTTAAATCGAAAAGATACTGCACTACGGCTTCGCCAGTGTGCTCTTTCAGGTTAAGCACTTGTGCCATGCGTGCAAATTTATCTTCAAATCCGGCAATATTAAACTTCATTCCGTAAGGAATATTCACTGCGTTTGCCAAGCCGTGATGCGTGTCTAACAAACTTGAAAGCGGATGCGCCAAAGAATGTACTACACCTAATCCTTTTTGAAATGCAATTGCCCCCATCATGGAAGCTAACAACATATTTGCGCGACTTTCGGGGTCGGGCTTTACAACTGCTTTTTCTAATGAAATTGAAATAAGACGAATACCTTCTAATGCAATACCATCGCACATTGGATGATAGTTTTTTGCAAGAAAAGCTTCCATGTTATGCGTGAGCGCGTCCATGCCGGTTGCAGCAGTAATAAAAGGCGGCAAATCGTAGGTTAGTTCAGGGTCGGCAAACACAACTTTAGCCAACAATTTTGGCGAGAAAAGAATTTTCTTCTGATGCGTTTCATCATCAGCAATAATGGCACTACGCCCAACTTCGCTACCAGTACCCGATGTGGTAGGAATGGTGATAAAATGTGGCACATCGTTGGTAACAAAAACATCGCCACCAATCAAATCATCATACTTAAACAAATCTTCGCGATGGTTGATACGCAACAAAACTGCACGTGCCACATCCAGCGCAGCGCCACCGCCAATGCCAACAATACAATCGCAAGCAGTATTGTCGTAAACATCTGCCCCTTTATACACATCGCTCTTTACTGGGTTTTTATGAATATCATAAAACACTTCGGCAGCAAAACCCTTTGCACGCAAATCGGCTACAATACTTTTTAGAAAACCCAATTGCGCTACATTGGGATCGGTAACAATTAAAGGCTTTTTCAAGCCATTTTTTTCGAGATAAGCGGGAAGTTCTTTTACTACACCTGCACCAAAACGAATTATAGTTGGAAAATTAAACTGACTTATCATTTTATAAATTTATGAGCGCGAAGAAATGAAAATACATGGCATAAGTTTATGCAGGGAGCATCAAAAAAAATTTACTACGCGCAGTAGCAATATTTCCTAATGTTATTGGAGCTTTTTATAGAAAACAAAATCATTAAATATGGTTCATTTAAACAATACCATTATGCCAATCAGCATGAATCAATACAACATCATTGCCTGGCAAGGCGACATTTACAAACTTCAGTTGCGAAACAATGCTTTCAAGCTATTGAAATAGCAAAGAAAATAGTCGTAAAGAAAATTGGACTTGTTGTATGGATTATTTGGCAAGCCAATTTCAATTGAAGCATTTGTTGCAGGCATGTAGTATGTGCCGAAAAGCCTATCCCAAAAAATAAAAGTATTACCTAAGTTTTTGCCGTAATGCAATGGATCTACAGAATGGTGAATTCTATGCGCCAATGGTGAAACTAAAATGTACTTACCTACAAAACCCCAACTACTTGAAAGCTGAGAGTGAATAAGATACTGATGCGCCTCGCGTGTAAGATATACAGCAGCAATAGTTTCAAAATTTGCACCAAAAATGATGAATGGGAACAAATCAAGAAAAGTAGTCAAAACTGTTTCTGCCGCATGGCTGCGCAGATAAGTAAGCATTGTAAACTGTTGTGCACTATGATGAAAACTATGTAATTGCCAAGCCCAACCAAAATAATGCAGAAGGTAATGACGTATGTAATTTTTAAAATCTCCAACAAGCAACATAAAGAAGAACTTTGCTGTGTTACTAGGCACTACATCAAGCCAATTAAGTGCAATGTTTTTTTGGATAAAACCATAGGCATAATAAAAAACTCCAAGTGTAAAAACTATACCAACCAATTGATAAAGGCCGAAAACGTGAATAACAAAACAGGCAACATCAGTTTGCGCTGTTTTCGAAAATTCCATTAGCTTTTTGGCAGACGAATTGCGCCAACCAACCACAAAAACTTCAATAACCAAACAGGCAAATGGCACTACAAGAAATAAAAGCACCGATTTCCAAGTAAGTTCATTATAGTGAATTACACTCTTTAAGTTTTCAATAAACCATTCTGGCGTGATCTTCATTTTTCTATTAAAAACATAACTACATGCTACCTACCAAGCTTTACAACTTGCACTCGCTTCTTTCCAAAAAAATTCACAAGTGCAATGCAGCAGACTCTACTTTACTTTGAATGCAACAAAGAAATAGTTATTCAACGCAACCACAGGCTCCAACTGAATGTAATAACTTTGGGTAAAGTTCATAAATGCAAGAAACTCATGTTGAGGCACATTGAATTCATCAAACAAAATAATATCGCCCGAGTTCAAATATGGAGATAAGGATGTAAGTACATATAATGTAGAAGAATACAAATCGGCATCCATGTGAATTACTTTGCGCTGCGCAGCAAAACCCTTGTTGATATATGGCGGCAAAAACTTAGCACGGCTATCTTTTACATCCGGAAAGTTCGAGCCTGTACTCATTTCACCGGCTTTAAAACCACCCCAGTCTTCGGGTAAACCTTCAAAAGTATCGAAGCCAGCAAATGTAGAATTGGGATGACTATTGTTAGCTACCCACCATTTAAAAGAATGTCCTTCGCACACTCCGAATTCAACATAAGTGATAGCGTCTGTCAATTGCTCATTCTTCAATAAATATTCGTATAACTGATAGCGTTTTGTATAGTCCCATTTTGCGGCATAAAAGTCATTTAGCACAAACTTCTGTTTGTTTTCGGCACTCCATTTAGAAACCTTTGAAAGGTAAGCCAAATCTAACAATACCGGACTAAGCGGCTCGAACAACACGTGCAGTTTATAACGAATAAAAAGAGCCTTTGTTTTGCGAATCAGAAATAATTTAAGCGACATATTTTACAAGATAGAGGCGCGAATGTAAGATTTGTGCAACAGAAAAAACCTTAAACACTTTATCAATACAAACTTATGCTGCTACATTCGCCCATCGATATGGAAAACATCATTCTTTTTGACGGGGTTTGTAACTTATGCAACACATCGGTGCTGTTTGTTATTGAACGCGACAAAAAGAATAAATTTCGATTCGCTTCGCTGCAATCATCGTTTGGGCAAGAAGTATTGACAAAACATCAATTAAATGCTACTGATTTTGACAGTATGATTCTGTTGCAAAATGATATTATCTATCAACGTTCTGATGCTGCATTGCGCATTGTCAAAGAATTATCGGGCGGTTGGCAATTGCTATTTGGCTTTATTGTTGTGCCACGTTTTATCCGCAATGGTGTTTACGATTTTATTGCCAAAAACAGATATAAATGGTTTGGAAAACAAGAAGCCTGTATGTTGCCCACACCGGAACTAAAAGCCAAGTTCATTGCATAACAGTTTCTTGTTTATGTTTTGACAGCACTTTAGTTATTCTTGCTACTGCTACATTGCAAATGCAATAAACTTATAAGCCAAATACTGAAATAGAATACAATATGTTTCAACAACTAAACGAACAAGGAATTTCAAAAACAGCAATTTTTGAAACTTTCGACAAGTATGCTCAAAATGATATTGACTGGAAACGTGGCAGAACATTTAGCTTAGTGTTTTACCCGGGTGCCGAAGTGGCAGAGGTGTTGCACGAAGCCTACAATCGTTTTTCTTTTGAAAATGGTTTAAACCCATCGGTATTTAAAAGTTTGAAACAAATGGAAAGCGAAGTCATTTCAATGACTTTAAGTTTATTGAATGCACCCGAAAGTGCCGTAGGTACAATGACATCGGGTGGAACAGAAAGCATATTGTGTGCCGTTAAAGCCGCAAAAAAGTACGCTCAGTCAAAATCAAAAAACATTTTGCGCGGCAACATTGTAATTCCGGCTACAGCACACCCTGCCTTCAACAAAGCAGCAGATTATTTTGATTTAGACGTACGCATTGTGCCATGCAGTGGCGCAGAACTCGCGCCAGACTTAGAGCAGATGAAAGCGCTCATCAATGCTGACACCGTTCTTATAGTCGGCTCCTCTCCTGCTTATCCGCATGGCTACATCGATCCGCTTGAGGCTATCAACAAAATTGCGCTCGAAAAAGATATATGGTTTCATGTTGATGCTTGTGTTGGCGGCTACATGATTCCATTTTTGGAACAACTTGGGCATCCTGTTCCGGTGTTTGATTTCAGATTAGCTGGCGTTCACTCCATTTCGTTGGATATCCACAAATATGGCTACGGCCCCAAAGGCTCATCGGCAGTTGTGTATCGCAATGCTGCACTGCGCAAAAAGCAATATTATGTTTATACCGCTTGGCCGGGGGGCTTGTATGCCTCGCCTGCGGTTTCGGGCACACGACCGGGCGGTGGCATAGCAGCGGCTTGGGCTGTAATGAAATTTTTAGGCAACCAAGGCTACAGAAAAATGGCTGGCGAAACTTTTGCGGCAGCAAAAAAAATACAACATGGCATCAATAAAATTGATGGATTGCAAGTTGTAGGTGCGCCACTTACCACTGTATTCTCATTTATGTCTAACGGCAACATAGACATTTACCGTCTTGGCGATGAGCTTAGCGCGCTTGGCTGGCATTTAGATCGGCAATTGCTACCGCCAAGTTTACACCTTACGGTTTCAAACGGTAATGTTCCGTATGCCGATGAGTTTGTTAGAGATTTGAACCTTGCCGTAGAAAAACTAAAAGAAAATTCGCTCGCAAATATTGGCGATGGCATTAAGCAATCGGTTGTGCGACAGGCGGCAAAACTATTGCCCGAGACATGGATAAAAAAACTCTCGGAAGGCAGCATTAAAAATGTTTCGAATGATGATGGCAATGCGCAAAAAACTGCACCGCTTTATGGTTTAATGGGTGAGCTTTCCGGATCGGGCACTTTAGAAGAAATGGTGCTGGATTTATTGAGCGAAATGAATAAGCCGCAGCAAGAACAATAGCTTAGTTTTTGCCAAAATACTTTAGCGTATTGCAACGGTTATCATTCAATATTTCTGCGGCAACACTTTGCAGTTGCGTAGCAGTAACACTTCGATACTTCTCAATTTCAGTATTTACTCCATTGGCATCGCCAAGCATATCGTGTTGGGCGATATTCATAGCGCGATTCAATACATTAGTATCGCCAAAAGCGATAAAACTTTCTACCTTATTTTTTACTTTGGTCAATTCTGTTTCATCAATTTTTTGTTGAATCATTTCGTTCAACACTTCTTTGATTGCACTATCGCCTTCATCCATACTAACACCAGGGTTCAGCTTTCCTTCAATAAAAAACAAACCTTCGTCAATTGTTTCGCTAAGGTATGAAGCAACACTACTAAAAAGTTTTTTCTCTTTTATCAAAGTTCTGTACAAACGCGATGAATCGCCAGTGCTAAGCAAATCGCGCAGCAAATCGGTGGCTTGATAATTGGCGTGATTTCTATTGTACATCTGATACGCCTTGTAAATCGCATTTACAGGCACATCTGCATGATGTTCCAATACTCTTTCGGAAGTTTGCACAGGCTCTTTGGGTAAATTGCGCATCACTTCTTTTTCGCCTCTGGGGATAGCACCAAACCATTTCTCGGCCAGCTTAAAAACCTCATCGGGTTTCACATTGCCGGCAATAACAAGCGTGGCATTGTTGGGTCTGTAATAGTGATAGAAAAACTTTTTAAAGTCTTCCATTGTTATTTTTTCGATATGGCTTAGCTCCAAGCCTATTGTGGGCCAGCGGTATGGATGAACTTTATAGGCCAAATCGGATATTTTATGCCATACATCGCCATAAGGTTGATTGATGTAATGCTCTTTAAACTCTTCCATCACTACTTTCTTTTGTGTATCTAAACTCTCTTCATCAAAGTTTAAACCCAACATACGGTCGCTTTCAAGCCACAATGCAGTTTCAAGATTTTTGGCAGGTAAAAAATCGTAATAGTTGGTAATGTCGTTATTGGTAAACGCATTGTTTTCGCCACTGGCAAATTGCAGCGGTGTATCGAAATGAGGAATGTTTACCGAGCCTTCAAACATAAAATGCTCGAAAAGATGTGCAAAGCCGGTTTTATCGGCAGCTTCATCGCGTGCGCCAACTTTATAAAGTGTGTTTACTATAGCTAATGGAGTTGTAGTATCGGGATGAACCAAAACTTTAAGACCATTACTTAAAATATGTTGTTCAAATTTTATCACGTTACAAAAATTAAAGTGTGCGAAGCTACTAAGAAAAACAATAGCCTACGTCAATTGATATTTGCTTGTATTACTTGGCTACCAAAAGCGCATCGGCTACCACAAATACACTACCTGTAAGCAACACTACATCTTCAACATCGGCATTTGACTTTGCTGCAAACAACGCATCCGCAACGGTGTTGTATCTTTCACCATTCAACCCAAAGTGCATAGCTTGGGTTTGCAATTCCAAGGCATCTTTTGCCCGTGGAATATTTGCCATGCAAAAATAGTATTGAGCATTTTGGGGCAATGTGCCTAACACAACCGAAACATCTTTATCGGCAACAGTACCAAAAACAATATGCAGTTTTTTGAAAATCGGCAGATGAGCAACCACTTCGCGCAACCCGCCCTCGTTGTGGGCACTGTCAAATATCACCCAAGGGCTTTGCTGCATCACCATCCACCGCCCAATAAAAAAGGTATTGCTGCGCACATTTGCAAGCCCCGATGTAATAGCTTTAGTGCTAATACCCACTCCACACTCTTTCATTTTTAGCACCGCTGCTATTGCTGTTAGTTGCCTGCCACATCAGTAACTGCATTTGCTACAAGCAATTTATTACAATACAATACATCAAATTTGCTGCCGGGTACTGTTGGATTGAAATTTCTGAGTTGCACATCTTTATCTGCAAAAAGCAATTCAGCAGATTTTTGTTTTGCATCTTGTTCAAAAACAAAGCTCGTTTCTTTTTGAGTTTCACCAACTACTACAGGAATACCGTGTTTAATAATTCCGGCTTTCTCTTGGGCTATTTTAGCCAAAGTATTGCCAAGAAACTGAGTATGATCTAAACTAATATTGGTAATAACAGAAAGCAATGGAGTGATAACATTGGTAGAATCGAGCCGGCCGCCAAGCCCTGTTTCTACAACACAGAAATCAACCTGTTTTTCATAGAAATAGGCAAACATTAAGGCGGTGGTAATTTCAAAAAATGAAGCGTCAATTTTTGAAAAATCTTGCTGATACCGATTTACAAAATCACATATAAACGCTTCGTCAATCAGCACTCCATTTATCTTTATCCGTTCTCTAAAATCAATGTAATGTGGCGAAGTAAAAGTACCTACAGTATAACCTTGCGCTTGAAGTATGGAGCTGATGATATGCGTAACAGAGCCTTTGCCATTTGTTCCGGCAACGTGAATACATTTCAACATCTTTTGCGGATTTCCAATTGCATCACACAAAGCAACAATGTTGTTCAAATTGGCTCTGTATGCTGCTGCGCCAATGCGTTGAAACATCGGCAAACGATTCAAGAGATAATCTAAAACTTCTGGATAGGTCATGAACGAAAGGCGAAAGATTACTTCACTCTTTTTATCCTTACCACAGTACTTACGGTGTCGTTCATAGTTTTAATGTAGTTCAAGTCTGATGTAAACTCATAATTATCTACATTACCTTTCTGAACAATTTCAAAAGTGCCATCTAAAAAATTATCTGAATTCAAATAAATCTCTTCCGACTCGGGTAAATCCCAACGACCAAGAACAGTATAAACATTCGCTTCGTTAATGTTATAGTACGAAAAGGAAATATCCTCACGATCGAATTTTATTCTGTAATAAGCATTGGCTTTGTTGGCAGTGTAATTGGGCAGCAGCGAATGCAAAAAATCGCCCCCATTAGCAGTTGCGGTATCAATAAAAGCTCGCACCAATGGACTATTGCGATTATTGATGGTAGCTGTATCAATCTTAATACTCTGCACTTGCCACAAACCTTTTACCAAATTATCCTCTCTTATTTTACGACAAGATAGAATAGAAAAAACTGATACAATCAGTAAACTAAAAGCAATATTTCTAAGCATAATTTAACCGTTTATTGTGGTGGATTGTTTTGAAAGTTCATACTGCAACTCTTGAGTCAATTCATTTGCAATTTGTTGCATCGGGCGAATACTTTTTACATATTCGATAGTAGGGCCGGCACACCACATAGTTTTATATGTTGCACTAAATGCAGCTTTTTCCAGCATTTTCATTCCCTTGTAAAAGGTTAGCAATTTGGCATATTTCTTCAATGTTTTATTGCTGTTCAAAAATCGCTCTAACCAGTTTTGCTGCGTTCCAATCTGCTGCACAAAAGGAGTATTGATAACCGTGCAAGGTGTGCCTGAAAGCTTGGTGGTCATCACAATATCTTTTGCGCCATATTGCACGCAAGCATTTTTGTAGTCATCGGTAACGGGAGCTTCGTTGCTGGCAATAAAAATGCTACCCATAGAAACGCCACAAGCACCTAAATCCAGCATCTGCTTGATGCTTTTTCCGTTGCCGGCTGCACCGGCCGAAATCACTGGAATTTTGCAATTAGCAGTAAGTAAAGGAATCAACTCTTGTGGTGTTAGTTTACCGGCATGCCCTCCCGCTTGATTATTAACTGCAATAATTGCATCGGCACCAAGGCTTTCTACCTTTTGAGCAAAAGCTAAATCCACCACATCGCAAAACACTTTCATGCCTTTTTTCTTTCCGGCATTTATCACCTCCTCGGGGCTGCCAAGCGATGTAATAATAAAAGGCACTTCAAAATCTAAGCACGATTGCAGGTTTTCGCGCATCCGAATATTCGATTTATTGGTAATAATATTGATACCAAAAGGTTTGTCGGTAGCTGCTTTAACTTCTGCCAAAGCTTTGCGAAACTCGGCATCGGTGCGGTAGTTCAATGCCGGAATAGCGCCTGTAATGCCTGCTTTACAAGCTTCGATAATCATAGTTGTATTGCTTACCAAAAACATAGGGGCAACAATTATCGGGTAATCAATACCGAGCATTTCTGTCAATGCCGTAGAAACTTTACTCATGGTGGTAAAAATATAATTTCAGATGTATTGAGTTTAGTTTTTATGAGTGTTTATGAGCATAGTAGTTTTGTTATTGAAACACTTCAAGAATAATGATAATGCACTCTACATTACAAATCATGCTTGCGCAATAATTTTAGCAACACATCTATGTCTTTTGGAAGCGGTGCTACAACTTCAATGCGTTTCTGTGTTGCCGGATGAACAAAAGCCATCTTTGATGCATGAAGCGTTAATCGGGCAATTGTTGGTCTATCCGAGGCTTCGGTGGGTTTATACTTTGAAATAAACTGCGAAATAAAAAACTGATTGCTGCCACTATACAATTCATCTACAAGCAATGGGTTGCCAATGGTTGCTGCGTGAACTCTTATCTGGTGCATCCTGCCTGTGTGTATTACAAACCGCACCAATGCTGCATGTTTGTATTGCTCTACCAACTCATAATCTGTAATGGCATCTTTACCCCGCGCGTGCACTTTCATTGTTCCGGGCTTGGCAAGGTTTTCTGCCAATGGAAAATCTATAGTTCCGCTCTCGGGCTTTACTTTTCCTTTTACCACGGCAATATATTCCTTTTCAATGCTGCGCGATTCAAACATCATGCTCAAGCCGCGGTGGGTGGCTTCGTCTTTTGCAAAACATACAATACCACTTGTGGGTTTATCTATGCGATGTACAACAAAAACTTTACCGTACTCGGCTTCCAACTTCCCTACCAAAGAATTTTCGCGCACACCATTTCTTTCGGGAATTACCACATCGCCACTTGCCTTGTTTACAATCAGCAAATGTTCATCTTCAAATAGTATTTGTAGCGAGTTTGTTTTTTTCAATGTTCAATTTGAGTTTGCGAAACAATCAACTTTCAACAAAAATTTTAGGCTTTTACAACTTCTTGTGTATTGTGGCGAATAATAACTTTTGCAATCAACCTATCGCTGCTTCAATTGTTTTATCGCGCAATTTATCTGCAAAGAAAGTTCCTGCGAACTTATTTGCTTTGTTGGCCTCGGGTAAAATGCGCCAAAAAGCATTAAACACATGAAAGTGTTTAGGGTAAACCTGAAGTGTAACATCCACGCCATCGGCTTTTGCCTTTTCTTCGAGACGAATAGAATCATCCAAAAGCATTTCTTCATCGCCAACTTGAATCAACAATGGTGGAAAATTTTGCAACGAATGAAAAATGGTAGAGCAATAGGGCGAATCTGCGGGTGCATCGCCTAAATAGGCTTTAATCCACACATCAAAAGCTTCATACACCAACATCGGGTCTATAACTTTTTTGGCAATTAGCGAAGTTCCGCTTGCGGTAAGGTCGGCCCACGGAGAAAACACCACGGC
>CAZYXR010000010.1:10946-11620 GCA_964650845.1 uncultured Chitinophagaceae bacterium | reverse complement strand
AACTCCACCACCTGCCGAATCGCCCGAAAAAGCAATATCGCTTGGCAAAAAACCTTTTTCTAATAGCCAATTATATGCAAACACGGCATCTTCAATAGGTGCCGGGTATTTGTTTTCGGGCGAAAGCCGATACTCCACTACCAAGGCACTCACTTTTGAAAACTTTGCTAACTGCGAAACAAAAGCGCGATGTGTAACAATGGAACCGGTAGCATACCCACCGCCATGAAAATAAAGTATCACTTTTTTCTCATTGCAATCGCGGTATTTTATCCATTCGGCATTCATGCTACCGACCATGGTATTGCTATATGTAAAATGCGGCAATGGCTTATTAAACGGCCGAACCATTTTATTAAACCCAATGCGCGCTCCACGCAGGTTATTGTAATTGGCTTTGCTTTTTATACTGCGCAAAAATTTCTTGATAAAATACAATCGAACTCCAGGCATACTTAAATGCAGATTAAAACTGAATACTAAACTCTTGAAACAAAAGTAACTCACCTTCTTGAATACTCAAGTGTTCAACTTTTGCCGATTCGGGGCCTTGATTGCAAAAAGGAATAAATAGCTTAAAAGCATCGTCAGTCCCCTCGGCTTCGATGTAAACATTACCATCGGGTTCGTTGCGCACAAAGCCTTTTATTCCTAACTCGTTGGCTTTAACTTGA
>CAZYXR010000010.1:0-10936 GCA_964650845.1 uncultured Chitinophagaceae bacterium | reverse complement strand
AACCAAACTCCTTGCACCTTTCCAGAAACGCGAATCTTGTAATGCCTAATCATAACTTTACTAAATGGCTTTCAAATAGTTGTAAATATCTTGCCATTGGCGCGATTCCACTGCAACAAACTGTTTTAGTGAATCTAATGTTTCGCCACCAATTTCTGTTGCGCCTAAATTTCTACCATCATTCAACCAAAAACATTTACATCCTAAATTTTTTGCCAATAACACATCGGTAATTCTATCGCCCACAACAAAAGAATTTGCCAAATCGTACTCGGCACTAAAATACTCTGTAAGCATTCCTGTATTGGGTTTGCGTGTGGGCAATTCCTCGTGCGGAAAACTTTTATCAATATGTGTAGCGGCAAATTTTATGCCTTCGCCAGCAAATGTATTTTCAATAAAATTGTGCACTGGCCAAAAACTGCTTTCCGGAAAGTAATCGGGCAATCCCAAACCGTCTTGATTGGTTACCATTACCAATTCATAATCTAACTCGCGGGCAATTTTACTTAGCCAATAAAAAATTTCGGGATAGAACACCAACTTCTCAAACGCATCAATTTTGTAATCATCGGTTTCTAAGATAAGTGTGCCATCTCTATCAATAAACAGAACTTTTTTTGCCATTGCATTTATTTAGTTGATTGAAAATTTATTAACGCGGCTATCAGTGTTTCGTTCTCTTCTTCTGTGCCAACAGTTATGCGCAGGCAGCCTTCGCAAAGAGTTACGTTGCTTCTGTCGCGCACCACAATTCCTTTCGAAACAAGGTAACTGTAAACACCTTTAGCTTCCGATACTTTCGCTAAAACAAAATTCGCATCGGTACGAAAAACATTTTCTACCATAGAAAGAGCATGTAGCTTTTCTATCAGTACAGTTCGCAAAGCCACGGTGTGGCGAATAGTATCGTTTACCCAAGCAATATTTTCTAATGCCTTCAACGCATATTGCTGACTTGCTGCGTTAATGTTATATGGCGGTTTCACCTTGTTCATCCAACCAATAATTAACTCATTAGAAAACGCCATACCCAAGCGTAAAGCCGCCAAGCCCCACGCTTTGCTGAATGTTTGCAACACAACCAAATTTTCGTATTCGGTAAGCCAGCGAATACATGATTTTTGTTTTGAGAAATTTATGTATGCCTCATCAATAACTACTACTCCATTAAACTTTTGAATCAACAATTCCATATCGTCCAAGTGTAGCGAATTGCCTGTTGGGTTATTGGGCGAACACAAAAAAAGCAACTTACTATTGGCATCTTGTGCTTCCAAAACAGCTTCAACATCTAACTCGAAGGTAGGTAGCAAAGGAATGGATTTCACAGATACATTATTGATATTGGCGCTCACTTCGTACATTCCATAAGTGGGTGGGCAAATTATTGCATTGTCTTTGCCCGGCTCGCAAAAAACCCGAAACAAAATATCTATTGCTTCATCGCTACCATTGCCAAGAAAAATATTGGGTGTGGGCAAGCCTTTAATCAAACTAAGTTTACTTTTCAATTCTACTTGAAGTGGATCGGGATAGCGATTAAAATTTTGCGACAGCGGGGAGCCAAATGAATTTTCGTTGGCATCTAAAAAAACAGATGCTTCGCCTTGAAACTCATCGCGTGCAGAGGAATAAGGTTTAAGCGCAAAAATACTGGGGCGAACTAATTGTTCAATCATTGAATTGAAATATTATGCAAGGATAATAGATGAAGAACAGATTTACAGAAAAACGTAACAAACATTAAAAGAACAATTTACAATCAAGAATTTGCAGTTATCGGCTTATCTATGCACAATAAAAATAGCGAGCAGCAATGGATAGCAGAAGACAACAAAAGATTGGAGGTTTAATTAGAGAAGAGTTTTCGGCTCTTTTAAATCGCGACTATAAAGGATTTTTTGGCAAAGGATTGATATCGGTAACCAACGTAAAAGTTACAACCGATTTATCTATTGCCCGCTTTTACCTAAGTATGTTGAATGTTGATGACAAAGAAGAAGTGTTAGAGAAATTTCGCCACCAAACAAATGAACTGCGAGGTAAACTGGGCGAAAAACTACGTCACCAACTGCGTAAAATTCCGGAAATTGAGTTTTACATTGATGATACATTAGACTATGTTTTTAAAATGGAAGAACTTTTCAAAGAGCTAAAAACAAACAAAGACGAAACCAACCCTTGATTCAAATTCCGCAAATGAAGCATCTACTTTTTCTATTCGCCATTGCATCCATTACACTTCCATCATGCAACGGTTGCAATCAACCAGCCAAGCCTACACAAACCCAAACAGCAGAACCGGCAAAAGAAATAGCATTCAATTTACCCGAATTCAATAGCGATTCGGCATTTGAGTTCATAAAAAAGCAAGTGGGTTTTGGGCCAAGAGTACCCAACACCAACGCACACGAACAATGTGCCGCATGGATTATCAACCAAGTAAAAAACAATGCCGATTCATATTTTGTGCAAAAATTTGATGTAGTTGCTTATGATGGTAAAACATTAAAATCAACCAACATTATTGGCTCGCTGAACCCATCGGCTACTCGCAGAATATTGTTGGTAGCACATTGGGATACTCGCCCCGTAGCCGACCAAGATAATGAACGAAAGGAAGATCCAATTCCGGGAGCTAATGATGGCGGCAGCGGAGTAGGCGTTTTGCTGGAAGTATTGCGAGCAGCAAAGCAGATTCCATTAAACAACATTGGTATAGATTTTCTTTTTGTAGATAGCGAAGATTACGGCCAGCCCAGCAACAGCAAACATCCCTACATGCCCGACTCCTATTGCCTTGGTTCGCAACACTGGGGCAAATCGCCACACGTGCCCGACTACAAAGCCGACTTTGGAATTTTGTTAGATATGGTTGGTGGCAAAAATGCGCTTTTTACCCGCGAAGGCACTTCGCGCAGTTATGCCGGCTGGGTGCTGGACAGGGTGTGGGCAAACGCTGCCAAAATTGGCCATGGCAATTTCTTTAGCAATGTGCCTACCGACCCAATTACTGACGACCATAAATACATCAACGAGTTGCGCAAAATTCCAACAATTGATATTATTCAATACGATGTAGCTACCCCAACTGGTTTTGCAAACTATTGGCATACCCACAACGATAATTTAGATGCGGTAGATAAAACCACATTAAATGCCGTTGGGCACACAGTGCTTTACACCATTTACCAGTATAATGCCGAAATGAAACCGCTATAAGCAGTGTTTCAATTTATACAAAACAAGACTTGCGATTCAATTAATATATTAGAAGAGTATGTGAGCCATATATCAATACTCTGTTATCTCTGGCTTGTTTTTCAATATTACTTCTATACGCTCCACAACATCACCGATAAGTTTTGGCACAGCATCAAAGCACAGTAAATTTTCCTTTAGCTGTGCTACTTTACTTGCACCTAATATCACAGTAGAAACATTCGGATTTTTCAAACACCAAGCCAATGACAAGTGCACCAACGACACCCCAATTTCATCGGCAAGCTTTTTTAAATCTTTTACCTGATTCAACTGCTCAACATTAGCAAGGCTGCGCTCTTTCAACCACTTCATATTTTCTATACCAAAGCGCGAATCTTCCGACACATCTAAATCAATATATTTCCCCGAAAGCAAACCACTTGCAAGAGGGCTCCAAATGGTAGTTCCCAAACCAAATGTTTTATAAAGTGGTAGGTAATCGCGCTCAATTTTTTTGCGGCTAAACATGTTGTATTGCGGCTGTTCCATAGTAGGCGGAATGAGCTTGTATCGCTCTGCCCAATAGTGCGCTTCGGTTATTTGCTGGGCGGTCCATTCGCTCGTTCCCCAATACAATATTTTTCCTTGGCGAATTAAATCATTCATCACCCACACAGTTTCTTCTATGGGAGTATGCACATCGGGGCGATGACAAAAAAACAAATCGAGATACTCAACTTGCAAGCGTTTTAATGCGGCATGGCAGGCCTCTACTACGTGCTTCCTCATCAAACCTTTTTGATTGGGCAATTGCCCTCCCCAAAAAACTTTACTTGAAACTAAATAGGTGCTGCGTTCCCAACCCAACTTACGCAAAATATTGCCCATCACTATTTCGCTTTTGCCTGCTGCATAAACTTCGGCATTATCAAAAAAGTTGATACCCGCTTCATAAGCTGTAACCATCAGTTCTTCGGCTACGTCATCAGAAATTTGATTGCCAAACGTTACCCAAGTGCCAAAAGAAACCGCGCTTACCTGCAATCCACTTTTCCCTAATCTTCTGTATTCCATAGTTACTTATTGTTTATGCGATAATAGACAATGTATTGAAGATACAGGAAGTACAATTGCAATCAAACAAAGAGCAATCATTGTTCATTCAATACTAAAAGCATAGCAAAGCCAACATAATTTTTACTTTAACGCCCTCTAAAGAGGCTATTCGGCATGTTTTGAAAGATATATTCGGGCAGTTTCTCTTTCAAAAAAAACTATACTCACTACATGTCGAAACAAGAAAAATGGGGATCGCGCATCGGATTAATTTTGGCAATGGCAGGCAATGCTGTTGGCTTCGGAAATTTTCTAAGATTTCCGGTTCAGGCAATACAAAATGGCGGTGGTGCATTTATTATTCCATACTTGGTGTGCTTTTTACTAATGGGCATTCCATTGCTATTTATTGAATGGAGTTCTGGCAGATATGGCGGAAAACATGGTAATCATTCCACCCCGTTTATCTTAGATGCAATGGATAAACGCGCCTTTTGGAAGTATCTGGGTGTATTCGGCATCTTTACCAATATTGCCGTAGCAGCCTATTACTGTTATTTAGAATCGTGGAGTTTCAGCTATATTTACCATAGCCTTGTAGGCACTTTTGATGGAAAAACAGCAGATGAAATTTCGGGATTTTTTGGCGATTACATCAGTTTAAAAACATTAGAGCCTTTTTGGTTTTGGATACTCTGCTTGTTTATTAACACCTACATTCTTTCAAGAGGTTTAGAAGGAGGGGTCGAAAAAGCCGCAAAAATCGGGATGCCATTACTTATAATTTTTGGGGCATTCATTGCTATAAAAGGAGTAAGCATAAAAGCCGGCCACGAAGGCGCAATATTAGACGGAACAGTGGGTTTGAATTTTTTATGGACTCCCGATTTCTCATCCATTTGGTCGGCAAAGGTTTGGCTGGCAGCGGCAGGGCAAATATTTTTTACACTTTCGGTTGGTATGGGTTCTATTCAATGCTACGCCTCGTATGTACGCGAAAAAGAAGACATTGCTCTAAATGCTATGACTGCCGGCTGGATGAATGAATTTGTAGAAGTAGTGCTTGGCAGTGCAATTATCATTCCCATATCTATTGGTTATTTGGGAGTAGATAAAGTGGTGGAGCTAACAAAGTCGGGCGGCCTAGGCTTGGGCTTTAAAACATTGCCATACTTGTTTCAGCAGTGGGGTTCTACATTTGCAGTTATTGTTGGTGTAATGTGGTTTGGTTTGTTATTCTTTGCGGGTATTACCTCTTCTTTAGCAATGGGCACACCTTGGATTGCTTTTATGCGCGATGAGTTTAGGTGGAGCAGAAACAAAAGCGCGTGGGCATTTGGTTTAATAATTTTTGCATTGGGTTTACCAACAGTATTGTTTTTCAACGAAGGTGTATTTGACGAATACGATTATTGGGCGGGTACGGTAGGCTTGGTGGTTTTTGCACTTGCCGAAGTTATCTTGTTTTCGTGGATATTTGGTATAGAAAAAGGATGGAACGAAATAAACGAAGGTGCCGAAATACAGGTGCCGCTTGTGTTCAAGTTCATTATTAAATATGTAACACCAGTTTTTATTGGTGCCGTATTCATAGGCTCTTTGCCCGATATTTATGCCAAGATAACAGGAGAAACTTCATTGTACATCAACCTATCGCGATTACTATTGGTAGCAGTATTTTTGGGTATTTGCTATTTAGTCTATTTGGCTCACGCTAAACGTGTAAAAGAAGGGCGCTTTATACATAAACAATAAATTTTCAGAGATGAATACAAGTGCATTGATAATGTTATTGCTTGCAGAAGGTATAGTTACTTTTTGTACCGTGTATTTTTTAGTAAAAGTTTTGTTGGCAAAACCAAAAGAGTAACATGAGCGACCTACCTCAATTATTACACTTCAGCGAGCTGCCCTATTATGCGGTAATTTTCACATCAATAAGAACAGAAGTAACTGAGGACTATACCGAAACAAATAATGTTTTAACCGAAGCAGCAAGTGCCGTTCCTGGATTTTTAGGTCAGGAATCTACCCGCGATGGTTTAGGCATTGCTGTTTCATATTGGAAAGATTTGGAAAGTATAGACCAATGGCGCAAACATTTGGCACACCAAACTGCCAAACAAAGAGGTATAAGAGAATGGTACAAAACCTATACACTAAGAATTTGCAAGGTAGAATCGCACAATCATTTTGTTAAGTAATTGTTATCGGCATTTCATCACTTTTCGCCTAGAAGTAATTTCCTTTTATACATTTACAACCCATTTTATAATTTATTCATCTTCAATTGGTTCAAAAAATAAAATAGAAAGTGAAAAAACTCAGTTTACTAATTGGTTGCTTTAGCTTCATACTGCTAAAAGCCGAGCAACCTAAAGAAGCATTCAACAACGAGCAGTTATCTATTACTTATGCAAACAGCGATTGCCACGACAATCCCAATGGCATCCATCAAGTAAAGATACTATTGACTTTTCAAAACAAGAGCAATCAAACCATAGAAGTAAAATTCAACAGAAGTGTTTGGTATAACGATGTGCTTGCAAAAAACGAAGGCGATGCCGCGCAGTTTACTGTTGTATTGAAACCAAATGAACAGTTGGCGGGCGAGTGCAATACAAAAAACAAAGCACTGTATGTGTTTTCAAAACATCTTGATTTAAAAGGAAGGCAACTCACAAAATTCGCCTTGAATAATGTTTCAATTAATAAAACCGATAAATAAGAGATAAAGTGATGAAGAAAGTTTTATTCGCGTTTTTAGCACCATTTATTATTCATCAGGCAGCTTTTGCGCAATGCGAAGTAAGAACAACTGCTACATTAGATACTATAGTATGTGGCGATGCAACTACACTAAATGTGTTTGGTAAAGGACAAGGACCTGTTGTGTTTTCCGAGAACTTTAACTCTGGCACACCAACCGGCTGGGCATTTACCCAACAAGCCACTTTTACAAACCCATGCAGCCCCAATGGCGTAGATGGCACATCGCACATTTGGATGGGCAGCCAGTCGGCAGTACCTCGTTCGTTAGAAACCAACCCTTATAACTTTTCAACCGCCACAGCCGGAGCCACAATTTGCTTCGACATGTTGTTTGCTACACAGGGCAACTCCGCACCGTGCGAAGGCCCCGATGAGCCAAACGAAGGAGTTTATTTACAATATAAAATAGGCTCGGGGCCTTGGGTTACTTTGCATTACTTCGACCCCAATGGCGGCAACGACCCCAACTACATAAATTGGAATAACTGGTGCTTTCAATTGCCACAAGCGGCTTTAACTTCCAATGTTTCTATTCGTTGGTTTCAAGATGCCGACTCTGGTGCCGACTACGACCACTGGGGAATTGACAATGTTCAGATTTACTTCAACGACCCAACCTTTACAATTTCAATAGTTGACCAAAACACGAATTCAGTTTATACTTTCCCTCAAGGAAGTAGTGGTGGCAATCTTCCACCGGTTGCGCCAAAAACAACAACTACATACTATTTCGATATGACCAATACGAATGGTGCTACCTGCAAAGACACCATTACTATTTATGTAAAAGACCCATTTTTTGAGATCAGTGCAGGTCGCGACACTACAGTTTGTGAAGGTCAATGCGTAACACTTAACTCAAGTGCTAAAGTGGTGAAGAGTTATGAGCAAACCCGCACTTTTGCTAATACTCAGCTTACGCAAATAGCAACGGGCATTGCAGGTGCTGCTACCACTATAAATGTAGCCGTTGCCGGAATGAACAACACCATCATCCAGTCTGGTATGATTGAGAGTGTTTGCATTACCAATCTTGGATTTTTTGGATTTAATTTATTCCCTCCGGGCCAGCAAACAATCGGAGATTTGCGTATTCGCTTACTTTGTCCAGATGGCACTGCTATTGTATTAGTACCCGCAGGTGTTACAACTAGCACAACGCCTTTAACAGGTTACACTAATACTTGTTTTACAGTCGGTTCAACTACAAATATAGCCACCGGCACTCCTCCATATACAGGCAGCTACCAATCTAATGAACCTTTTGGTAATTTGAATGGTTGCAGTACCAATGGAGTTTGGCAAATGGAGATATCTACTGCCAATGCAGCAAGTTTTGGCTCGGGCACTTTCTTGGGATGGTCAATTACACTTAAAGACCCTGAGATTTCTTATAATGGTAATTTTGTTTGGACGCCTATCACAGAAATGACCAATCCTACATCGCCAACACCAACTGTTTGCCCAACAGCAACACGCAATTATGTTATTTCTGTTTCCGATTCGGCAAACTGCAAAACCGTACACGATACTGTAAATGTTGCTGTGCAACAAAACTGCTGCAACTTCAGTATTTCAACTGCTGTAACCCAACCAAGTTGTGGTGCAAGCAACGGTGCAATTGCAGTAACGCCTACACCGGCAGGCAATTATACATACCAATGGAATGATGGTAACTCAAACGCATCGCGCACAGGCTTAACCGCTGGAACATACTCTGTAACAGTTACCGATGTAGCCAACGGAGGATGCACAAAAGACACTGTAATTGTATTAAATTCAAACAGTACACTTTCATTACAACTCACCAATCCTGTCAATCCAGGATGTAGTTTGGCAAATGGAAGTATTACTGTAGGTTTAAGTGGCGGCACTGCGCCTTACGTGGTAACTATTACTACCGGGGGCAATACTCAAACTATAAACGTACCGATTGCAATTTCTCAAACCGTACCAAATCTTGCAGCAGGCACTTACACCATAGTTGTAACCGATGCACAGCAATGCCAACAAACGCAAACCGTAACTTTGTCGTTACCCAATGCGCCTACAATAACTTCTGTAACATCTACTACCGAAACCTGCCAAGGTGATAACACCGGTACGGCAACTGTAAATGCAACAGGCGGCACAGGCACACTTACTTACCAGTGGAGCAATCAACAAACTTCGCAAACCATCGCTGGTTTATCGCCAAATACTTACACCGTAACTGTAACAGATGCTAATAGCTGTACCGCAACAGGCAACGTAACCGTAGTTGCTGGTCCTGTATGCTGTGTATTGAATCTTTCAGCATCTATTACACAACCAACTTGTGGTGCTACCGATGGTTCAATCACAGTATCAGCTTTGCCTCAAGCTACATACACTTACGCATGGAGTGCGGGTGGCAGCACCACTGCAACAAATAGCAATTTGGGCGTTGGCACTTATCAAGTAACAGTAACTAATACCGCTAACAATTGCACAAAAGACACTTCATTTACGCTTTCAAACCCTGGTGCACCAACCATTACAAATGTTGCTGTAACCAACGAAAGTTGCACAGGTGGAGATGGTTCCGCAACTGTTACCGCCAATGGCAATGGAACACTAACTATTGAGTGGAGCAATACAACAACAGCATTTACTGCAAATCAATTAGCGGCAGGCTCTTACACATTCACCGTTTCTGATGCTCAAGGCTGCGAAGCTGCCGGAACAGCAACTATTGCTCCGGCTACCGGATGTTGCAATTTTGAAGCGGCTGCTGTTGCTACCGATGCTTCTTGTGCCGGCAATGACGGTAGAATCCAGGTTAGCATCACCACACAAGGAACCGCACCTTACGAGTATAGTGTTGATGGCATCAGCTATCAACAAAGTGCTTCGTTCGGCAACCTTAGTTCAGGCAACTACACTGTGTATGTGCGCGATGCCAACAGTTGTGCCGATACAGTTACTGCTACCGTAGCGGCTGCTACAAACACAATTGTACTTTCATTAACCACTGCACAACCAAACTGCACCAATCCAAACTCTGGAAGTGTTACAGCAAATGCTACTGGTGGCAACGGAACAGTTACCTACGACTGGAGCAACGGAGGCAGTTCAAGTGCCATCAATAATCTTGATTCTGGCACTTATTATGTAACGGTAACAGATGCTGCCGGATGTACTGCTGTTGATTCAGCAACATTGATCCCTGCACAACAAATTACAGTTGATTTGGGCAATGGCAGCAGTTTTTGTTCAGGCTCAAATGCTACTCTTACTGCGCCATCTGGTTTCGCGTCATATTTATGGAGCACAGGAGCAAGCACCGAATCAATTTTGGTTGATTCGTCTTCAGTGTATAGTGTAACTGTTACAAACGCATCTGGTTGCACTGCCGAGGATGCAGTGGCAGTTGTTGTTCATGCAAATCCTGATGTAACTTTACCTGCCGATACATCATTGTACGAAAACAATCCGATGGTTTTAAGCCCCTCAATTATTGGCAACACCACGAATGCTACTTATCTATGGACTCCGGCAAATGGCTTAAACTGTACCGACTGCGCCAATCCGGTTGCAAACCCTGATGATACAGCAAGCTACCAAGTGTTATTTACCGATGTAAACGGATGCGTTGATTCAGCAACGATTACCCTAAATGTAATTAAAGGAGCTAAAGTTTATATGCCAAATGTGTTTTCACCAAATGGAGATGGCAAAAATGATATTCTTTTCCCATTGGGTATTGGCATAAAAAGCGTTTCATGGAAAGTGTTTAACCGCTGGGGCGAGTTGGTGTTTGTTACCGATAACATAAATGTGGGCTGGGATGGTACATTTAATGGAGCACCTCAACCAAGTGGAATATATGTTTACACAATGAGTGTTGCATTTAAAAACAATACATCTAATAACTATAATG
>CAZYXR010000009.1:50856-58738 GCA_964650845.1 uncultured Chitinophagaceae bacterium | reverse complement strand
CTCCTTTCGTATCATTAAAATGTATTTTGCAATCGCGTAGTTTTTTGTTGTGAATGTTTGCCTTTTTGGCCCGCTCGTTTGCTAATTTTTTTATGCCTGCAATCTCTTTGCGTTCGCGTTCGCTTTGTTGAATTCTTTTTAAAAGTGCATCGGCAGTTTCAGGATTTTTGTGTAAGAAATTATCTAATTCCTTTTTCATAAAATCCAACACGAATTGCTTCATGCTGCGGTCATCGCTCAATAGTTTTTCGGTGCCGAGTTTTGTTTTTGTTTGCGATTCAAAAACCGGCTCTTGGATGCGGATAGAAATAGCAGCGCATATTGCTTCGCGAATATCAACTGTGTCGTAATCCTTTTTATAAAACTCACGAACAGTTTTTACAATTGCCTCGCGGAATGCAACCAAGTGTGTGCCACCTTGAATGGTGTATTGCCCATTTACAAAACTGTAGTATTCTTCGCCATATTGGTTGGTGTGTGTAAGCGCAACTTCTATATCATCGCTTACCAAGTGAATGATTGGGTAGCGTAAATTTTCAGGGTCTTTTTTGCGCGAAAGCAAATCGTGTAGCCCTTTTTGCGATACATAGCGATTGCCATTGTAATGAAACGCAAGCCCAGTGTTGAGGTATGTGTAATTCTGCACCATTGTTTCCACATATTCGTGCAGGTAGTGGTAGTTGCGAAAAATTTGTGTGTCGGGTACAAACTCAACATAAGTGCCATTTGCTTCATCTGTTTTTTGCGGCTTCGAATCGGCTTTCAACATGCCGCGTTCAAATTCTGCAATTTTCATTTCGCCATCGCGCACTGCATAAATTTTAAAGTAAGTAGAAAGTGCATTTACTGCCTTTGTACCTACTCCATTTAAACCCACACTTTTTTTGAATGCTTTTGAGTCGTATTTAGCACCGGTATTCATTTTGCTCACCACATCTACTACTTTGCCCAGTGGCACACCTCTGCCAAAGTCGCGCACGCTCACTCTATCTTTACTTACTTTTATTTCTACCTTTTTGCCATACCCCATTTGGTATTCATCAATGCAGTTGTCTATTACTTCTTTAAGTAAAATGTAGATGCCATCGTCTGGCGAAGAACCATCGCCAGTTTTGCCAATATACATGCCTGGGCGCATTCGCAGATGCTCAATCCAATCGAGGGTGCGAATGTTATCTTCGGTGTAATCTACTTCCTGCGGTATTTTCTCTTTAGCCATAACTACTCAATTTATGTGCTGGTAAACGGATGTTTATTCGCCAGCCCGAGTTGCTAAATTAACTGCTATCGCTTAGTAGCGAAGGCTGTTATTCAACAATTTGTGTGGAAACAATTATTGATTGGGCGATGGGAACTGACTTGATTGCATACAGTGTTTTTTATGCCACAACGTTGTGCAATCTATGGATGTTAGTTGTAAACAAACTCACCATATTCCGATTTTACAACCACCTCGGGCTTGTCGGAAGTTTCGGTGTATCCTATAATTTGCGCATCAATGTTGAATGAAGCGGCTGTGTCAATAACTTGTTGGGCGTACTCTTTTTCTACATACACTTCCATACGAGTTCCGCAATTAAACACTTTAAACATTTCGCGCCAGTCGGTTGCCGATTCTTGTTGAATGAGTTTGAAAAGTGGAGGAACGGGCAATAAGTTATCTTTTACAACACGGATGTTTTGTGGCAGGTAGTGCAATACTTTTGTTTGTGCGCCACCGGTACAATTTACTAATGCCAATAGGTTATTGCCAATGGTAGCTTTAAGTTTTTTGATAACCGGTGCAAATGTTCTGGTAGGCGAAAGTAAAGCCTGGCCAATGTTTAGTGGTGTTCCCGGTAATGCATCTGTCATTCTTTTGCTGCCGCAGTAGGTAACTGCGGAGTTCAAACTTGGGTCGAATGTTTCGGGGAAAGTGGTGGCATAGAATTTTCCCAACACATCGTGTCGGGCTGAAGTTAAACCATTGCTGCTGATACCGCTGTTGTAGTTTATTTCATAAGTGGCTTGCCCATACGATGCCAAACCAATTACTACCAAACCCGGGCGAATATTATCGGTTAAAATCAGTTCGTTTTTGTTGAAGCGCGCTGTCATAGAAGCATCAACGGTGATGGTGCGTACGCTATCGCCAAGGTCGGCAGTTTCGCCACCTAAAAAATGGATGTTTATACCTTGCGATTTCATGCTTTCGCAAAAATCATTAGAGCCGTTTATAATTGCAGCTATGGCATCGCCACTAATCAATTGTTTATTTCTATTGATGATGGATGTGAATAGAAAATTATCTGTTGCGCCTACACAAATCAAATCGTCTAAATTCATCACCAACGCATCTTGTGCTATACCTCGCCAAATGTTTGTGTCGCCCGTTTCTTTCCAATACAAATATGCAAGGATAGATTTAGTGCCACTGCCATCGCTGCTCATGGCATTTACAAAGTTTTCATCGCCTGCCAGCAAGTCGGGAAAAATTTTGCAAAACGCTTTTGGATACAAGCCGTGATACAAGTCTTTTACTGCTGTGTGTACTTCTTCTTTTGCTGCGCTTACACCGCGCTGTAAGTATTTTTCTTCTGCCATGTGTTATATTATCTTTCTTCCTACTGCTGCTGCCACCTTGCCCAAGCTGGCATAAAGGTTTTTGAACTCATCAAAATTCAACTGTTGCTCTGCATCGCTTTTGGCTACTTTAGGATTGGGATGCGATTCAATCAGCAAGCCGTCAATACCCATTGCTACCGAAGCTCTGCTTAAATCGGCCACTCCATAAGCATAGCCTATTGCGTGGCTGGGATCTACAATTACAGGCAGATTGGTGTGTTGTTTTAACCACGCCACTCCACATAAATCAAGTGTGAATCTTGTTTTGGTTTCAAAGGTGCGAATACCTCGCTCGCAAAGAATTACATTGCTGTTGCCTCCACTCAAAATAAACTCGGCCGATTGAACAAACTCTTGTAAAGTAGTGCCAAAACCGCGTTTCAGCAATACAGGTTTTTGCGATTGACCGCATTTGCGCAAAATGCCATGATCGTACATGCTTTTTGCTCCAATCTGAATTATATCTGAATAGGCAATAACATCATCTACGTGTGTGCTGTCGCGCACTTCGGTAATAATGGCAAGCCCATATTTGCTGCGCATTTTATCGAGCAGTTTTAGACCTTCCAAGCCCAAGCCCTGAAAAGTATAAGGCGAAGTGCGCGGTTTAAAGGCACCTGCGCGAAGAATTTTTACACCCAACTCAACGCACAATTCAGCAGCAGCTTCTATTTGAGTTTCGCTTTCTACCGAGCAGGGTCCCGTGATGAGTGCTGTGTGATTGGTATTGCCTCCAATTTTCACTCCATTGCCTAAAGCAACTTCGCGAACGCTATCAATGTAGCTTCTGCTCGCCAACTGTATGTCGGTATCGGTTGCAAAAGATTTTTCAGTAAATGCAATTGCTTCATCGGGTATGGTTTTTACTTTAGATGAAGTAACTAATACAAACTGTTCTTGCTTTACAAGAATTGCTTGGATGGTTTGTGCAAGTTGTTGTGCTTGCGCTTCGGTTGTTGTTTTATTTAGGTGTAAAATCATTTAGCAAAAAAGTTTATCAGCGCAATAAATTGTTAAGCAAAATTGCCCCTTTAAGATGGTTTTGGCCATCCACTACGGGCAAAAATAAAATAATGAAATTGAGGTGGCGAATCAGTTTCAGCAAGTCGTTTAAACTTGCGTTTTCATTTATTGAAATGGGGCTGTTGTTTATTAAATCTGTTACTTGGATTTTGTTTAGCGAATCCATGTTTTTTAGCAAGCCTCTGCGTATATCGGCATTGGTAACTACGCCTTCAAACTTTCCGTTTTCTATCAGCACGAAACCAAGCTTGTGGTTTTCGATGGTTTGCAATATTTTTTTAAAGTCTATGTTGTGTTGATTCAATACTGGCATGTATTGCTTGGGAATCATAAACTCTTTGACGGTGATATGCTTAGTGTTCTCTAAGCTTTCGGGTGTTCGCATCAGGTTTAGCATTCCAGATGCCAAAAGTTCGTGATTCATTAAATAACTGCCGCTTACAATTGCATCAACACCCAACAGCCGCAGCACAAAAGCTACTTCATTATTTACTCCGCCATCTACTTGTATTTTTAACGATGGGTTTTCGTATTTCAATTGAATAATACGGGCTAAATTTCCGTTGTCGAACACGCCTCCACTTTCTCCGGGCACGGTACACATCATCAAAACATAATCAAACGCTGCAAGAGTTTCTTGCGTAGGAATTTCTGTGGTAGTGGTAATGGCTATGCCAATTAATGGTGGTGTTGATGATGCCTCGGAAAACTTACTGCGGCAATCGTTTATGAATGTGTTTTTATGTTCAATATCTTCCCATTGAAATGCAACCTGCTCTATTTTAGCTTCCACAATTTTTGTGTAAAAATCTTGTGGTGCAGCAGCTATGATGTGCAGGTCTATCGGCACTTTCGATACTGTGCGAATGCTTGAAATGTCTTCAAAAACAGTAGGGTTGTTTTTACAATCTACATGAAAGTAATCTATACCCAATTGCTCTAAAGCAATTGCGTTTTGTTTTAAATCAGTCTTTGAAGCATAAACCGATGCAGATAAAAGCATGATGCAATGATAGAAGGATATTTACGGATTTTATGAATGGCAAATTATGGTTGAAAAAGTAAGCTGTGGTTAATTTGCCAAAACTTTACCTGAGTCTTCCTTTTTTAAATACACTTTAAAGTCAATGCTGTTTTTCACTTTTGTTTTTAGCAATGCCGCGTTTAGCACTTCTTCCATAGTGTTTACATAAGTGAAGCGTAAACCTTTTACAAAGTCGGCACTGATTTCTTCCACATTTCTACGATTTTTTTCGCCAATTATAATGTCCTTGATGCCCGCACGTTTTGCCGCAAGAATTTTTTCTTTAATGCCGCCCACAGGCATCACCTTGCCGCGCAAAGTTATTTCACCTGTCATTGCCATAAATGGCTTTACCCTGCGCTGTGTAAATAGTGAAGCTAAGGCTGTAAGTAGTGTTATTCCTGCGCTTGGGCCATCTTTGGGTACTGCACCTTCGGGTACGTGAATGTGAATATTTACGTTTTTGAACACATCTGGATTGATGCCAATTTCAAGTGCATGTGCTTTTAAGTAGGTAACGGCCAGGGTGGCACTTTCTTTCATTACCTCGCCAAGGTTTCCGGTAATGGTGAGTGTGCCGCTGCCTTTGCTTAGAGTGGTTTCAATAAATAGAATGTCGCCACCTACCGAAGTGTATGCCAAGCCAACTGCCACGCCCGGCAATTGCTCTTCGGCATAAATGCTTTTGTCAAACTTTTCGGGGCCAAGTATTTTGTGTAAATCTTCTTCTTTTAACACCGGATTATACTTGCTGTTTTCGGCCACTTTTTTTGCAATGTTGCGCATTACTGCGGCTAACACTCTGTCTAATTCGCGCACACCACTTTCTTTGGTGTACTGTTCAATAAGTGCTTCAAGAATTTTGTCGGAAAATACCGCCTGCTTAGCTTTTAAGCCATGATTTTCTAATTGTTTTGGTAGCAGATGCTTCTTGGCAATTTGAATTTTTTCTTCTATCAAATAGCCTTCAATAGGAATAATTTCCATTCTATCGCGCAAGGCTGGTTGAATAGTGTTGAGCGAGTTTGCGGTGGCAATAAAGAGTACTTTGCTTAAGTCGTATTCCAGTTCCAGATAGTTGTCGTAAAACGCTTTGTTTTGCTCGGGGTCAAGCACTTCGAGCAATGCACTTGATGGGTCGCCACGAAAGTCGTTTCCTATCTTATCTATTTCATCCAGTATCATCACCGGATTACTGCTTTTTGCTTTTTTGATGGATTGCACTACGCGCCCGGGCATAGCGCCAATGTAGGTTTTGCGGTGTCCGCGAATTTCGGCTTCATCGTGCAAGCCGCCTAATGCAAGCCTTACATAATTTCTACCCAATGCTCGGGCAATGCTTTGCCCCAGCGAGGTTTTGCCCACCCCCGGAGGGCCAACCAAACACAGTATCGGGCTTTTCATATCGCCTTTTAATTTTAGCACTGCGAGGTATTCAAGTATGCGCTCTTTTACTTTGTCAATACCGTGGTGGTCTTTATCCAACACGGTTTTCGATTTTTTTATATTGAAGTGGTCGGTGGTGTAAACTCCCCACGGCAAATCCAATACCAAATCTACATAGTTCATCACTACACTAAACTCGGCTGCGGCAGGATTCATTCGTTGAAGTTTATCCAACTCTTTTTCCATGGCTTCTTTTACAGCTTCCGTTAGTTGCAGTTTTGCCATTTTTTCGCGCAGCCGCAGAATATCTTTTTCGGTGTTGTTTACTCCAAGTTCGTCTTGTATTGTCTTTAGCTGTTGGTTCAGAAAGTAGTCGCGTTGTTGTTTATCGAACTCGCCTTTTACTTTATTTTGAATCTCGTTTTTCATTTCCAGCATTTGCAGTTCTTCTTGCAAATACTTTAGAACCAGTTGCACGCGCTCGCGCATGTCGGCAATTTCCAGTAGCTTTTGTTTCTTGCCTATTTCAATGTTTAGGTTCGAAGAAATAAAATGTACCAGTGTTACAGGATTAGAGATGTTTTTTAGTAAAATAGAAGCATCGCTTGGTATTTGAGGGTTTTGCTTGATGATGCTGTTTGCAAGATCTTTGATGGATTCTACTACCACGTTAAATTCCTTGTCGTTTATAGGAATAATATCGTGTAGCAGTTCAATTTTAGCTTTGATGAATGGTTCGCTGCTTAATAAGTCGGCTACTATAAAGCGGTTGCGCCCTTGAATGATTGCAGTGGTAGAACCATCGGGCATTTTTATCATGCGCAGGATTTGCGCTACCGTTCCAATTTTAAATAAATCTTTGTATTCGGGTTCTTCTATGGTTGGGTCAAGTTGTCCTACAACACCAATAAGTTTTTTGGTTTTGTATGCCTCTTTGACAGCCAAAATACTTTTGTCTCTACCCACGGTAATTGGAATAGCTACTCCTGGAAAAAGCACTGTGTTGCGCAATGGTAATATTGGCAGTTCCAAAGGAATATCAACGGGTTTGTTGTTGTCGTCATCTTCCGGTATGATAGGTAAAAAGTCACCTTCTTCGTCTCCCACAGAGGATAATTGTTCAAAAGCCATCTTGTCAGTTTACACTTTTATTTGAATAGATATATCGTATTGTCAATTGCCGTGCCAAAAAGTTGTTCAATGTAATGTTGAGGAGCAAATGCCTGAAAAGAATCTGTGCTAATCGAACAGTATTGCCTGTTTTTGATTTTGTTGTGAAATGGACTTCGAGCCAATTTGGGTTAAAATATCGGTACGATTGCTGCCGATTTATAAATTACACTTTTCATTCATCATTGTCCGTTTAGAAACTTACTTTCGCGCGGCTTAACAAACCTAAATAAGGTAATTTACAAATGAAAAATATTCGCAACTTCTGCATTATTGCGCACATTGACCACGGCAAAAGCACGCTTGCCGATAGGTTGATAGAAACCACCAAAACCATTAGTGAGCGCGAAATGATGGATACCGTGCTTGATAATATGGATTTGGAGCGCGAACGCGGTATAACCATAAAAAGTCATGCCATACAAATGGATTTTGTGCGCAATGGCGAACGGTTTGTATTGAACCTGATTGACACTCCGGGTCACGTAGATTTTAGTTACGAAGTTTCGCGCTCGCTTGCTGCCTGCGAAGGTGCGTTGTTGTTGGTAGATGCATCGCAGGGTATTCAGGCGCAAACAATCTCCAATTTGTATTTAGCTGTTGAACAAGGTTTAACAATCATTCCGGTAATCAACAAAATTGATATGCCCGGTGCTATGCCCGAAGAAATGGAAG
>CAZYXR010000009.1:49980-50846 GCA_964650845.1 uncultured Chitinophagaceae bacterium | reverse complement strand
GAAGATCAGGTGATGGATTTGATAGGCTGCAAACGCGAAGAAATTATTAGAGCCAGCGGCAGAACAGGAGAGGGGGTTGATAAAATATTTGATGCCGTTTTAGATAGAATTCCTGCGCCAAGTGGTAAGGAAGACAGCCCTTTGCGTGCCTTAGTGTTCGATAGCGTGTTCAATAGTTTTAGAGGTGTTATTGCTTATTTCCGCGTGGTAGATGGCTTGGTGAAAAAGGGCGACAAAATTAAGTTTGCCAATACCGGTGCGGTTTACAATGCCGATGAAGTAGGTATTTTGCGTTTCGATTTGGAAGCTCGCCCCGAGGTAAGAACAGGAGATGTAGGCTATGTGATTACCGGAATTAAGAATGCTAAAGAGATTAAAGTGGGCGATACGCTTACACTTGCTGCGCATCCAACCACCGAACCAATTGTTGGTTTTGAAGATGTTAAGCCTATGGTGTTTGCGGGTATTTACCCTATGGATAACGATGATTATGAAGATTTGCGCGACTCGTTAGAGAAGTTGCAGTTAAACGATGCATCGTTAGTGTTTGAACCCGAAACATCTATTGCATTAGGTTTTGGTTTTAGGTGTGGTTTCTTGGGTTTGTTGCATTTAGAAATTGTGCAAGAACGTTTGGAGCGCGAGTTTGATATGACCATTATTACTACCGTGCCGCAGGTAAGTAACTTTGCGTATCTCACAAATGGCGAAGAAGTGTTGATTAATAATCCTGCCGATATGCCGGATGTTTCGCGGTTAGAAAGAATAGAAGAACCATACATCAGAGCACAAGTAATTACCAAGCCCGAGTACATAGGTTCTATTATGAATTTATGTATGGACAAGCGCGGTATTCTTATCAATCA
>CAZYXR010000009.1:42555-49970 GCA_964650845.1 uncultured Chitinophagaceae bacterium | reverse complement strand
GGAACGTGTAGAGCTTACTTTTGAAATGCCACTTGCGGAAATTGTATTCGATTTTTACGATCGATTAAAATCTATTTCGCGTGGATATGCTTCGTTTGATTATCATCCTATTGGTTATCGCGAAGGCGATTTGGTGAAGTTGGATATTCTTTTAAACAGCGAACAAGTGGATGCGTTCAGTGCAATGATTCACCGTAGCAAAGCAGAAGACTTTGGCAGAAGAATGTGCGAAAAGTTGAAAGATATTATACCAAAACAACAATTTTCTATTCCTATTCAAGCGGCAATAGGCTCTAAAATTATTGCTCGCGAAACCATTTCTGCTTTGCGTAAAGACGTTACTGCCAAATGTTATGGAGGTGATATTTCGCGTAAGCGCAAACTATTGGAAAAACAGAAAAAGGGGAAAAAGAAAATGCGTCAGTTTGGTAAAGTTGAAGTGCCGCAAGAAGCATTTATTGCAGTATTGAAGTTGAACGACTAAACAACGCAGCATTTACTTTTGCCGCACATTTTTTAGTAATTGTAGTTGCAACAGCTACTAAAAATTCATTGTTTCCACTATTTACTTGGGTTGATAGGTAATGCACCTTTGCATCATCAAAAGTAGATGAGTATGGTATCACCCTTTCCGCAGAGAAAAATCAGAGTGTTAATTGTTGAAGATTCTACCATTGTGGCAGATAAGTTTTTGCAGCTATTGAGTGTTCATAATGATATTGATGTGGTGGGAGTGGCGCATAATATTTCGTTTGCTACGCAAATGATTGCGCTTCAGAAACCAGATGCGGTGATGATAGATATTCATTTAGAAGCTGATGCTCCAGATGCAAATGGCATTACCCTATTGGCAAATTTGCAAAAACAGCATCCCGCTTTGAGAAAGATTATGCTTACGAACATGGTAGAGGAAGTTTATAAAGAGAAGTGTATGGGCTTAGGTGCGAGTTATTTTATTGATAAGTCGGATGATTTTGAAAAAGTATTGGAAGCAATAAGATCGGTAAATGTGTTGAGGGCTTCTTGCTGATTTTGCAGGTGAGAATTGATAGAGAATGTTGCATAAGTTAGTGAAGGTGTCGAGCTGCAACAAAGGATTGAACGGTGTGAATTGTGAGAATGAAGGTGTTGATTTTAAATTTTTAGTCCTGTTAGCTTGATGCCTCTTTTTTAGAAAATTACAATTAAACGAAGTAACATTTTAGGATATGGTTTAGATAGTTAGAATCCAGATTTCAAACTCCTTCATGGATAATTTCTGTGATTATCTAGGGGTGGAAGAGTCGCAGGAACTTCATGGAGGGGTTTGAGAGTGGGTTTTAATAGTGATGGTTGATACGAAAGTGTCAGCCATTTTTTTGTCCATAGCTATTCTCTAAAAAATTTTGTTGAGCCGTGAATAGCAGAAAGCGTATCGCGAGGTAATGTTTTTTCGAGCCAGGGATGTTTGCCCCCAAATGTGTGATTGCCATTTTCTATCCTCATTAACATTGTGTTTGCATTCCAGTCGTGCATTTCTGTTGCTGCTGAATAAGGTACAGTTTCATCTGCAGTGCCATGAACGATTAGCAGCGGTTGTTTCATATTTTTTACCGCATTTGGTATGTGTAATCGAGTTATGTTGTTTTCGTAATCTTCATACAATTGTTTGTAGATAGGCATTTGTTGATTGGTGCGTGCATTGGAAATATAAATAACTCCATCGCGTTTCATTCGTTCCATTTCATCGCGTTTCCAAAATTTACCAAATTGATTTACGCTACCCCAAACAGCTACCTTGCTTATGCGCTGATCTTCATTAGCCCTAAGAATTGCAATGCCACCGCCACGGCTATGACCAAGTAAAAAAACTGGAAGGTTTACTTTGCTTACAATCTTATCAAAAACATAGTCTATCACCACGCCTAAATCATTTAGTTCTTTCGTGAAATTGTTATTGCCGAAAGCGTCTAAATCATCAAAAGTGCTTGGGTTACTAATTGTAGTGCCGTTGTGCGAAAAATTGAAGGATACAAACACAAATCCATTGTCAGCAAATGTTTGTGCAATCAGCGGAAATGTACCCCAATCTTTAAATCCTTTAAACCCATGCGCAAAAACGATAATGCCATGTTTAATGTTTTGTTCTTCGCCAAAAACATCGGCTAAAAATTTTTTTCCATCGGTGGCTGTAAGCAGAATGTTTTTCATGGTGATTCTAAAACATTGTTATTGTTCAAATGCATACAAAGAAAGTTATTCTAAGAAGTTATTTTTGCCTCAAGTAAAATCGTAATGCTTTCAGTTTTCCAACAAAAATTTTATCACAATACACTCGAACATTGGTTGATTTCATTAGCCATAGTGGTTAGTACAATATTGTTTGCTCGTTTTATTTACTGGTTTGTAAATTTCTTTTTGCGTCAATTTGCTTTGCGCACAAGGTCGCAGTTCGATGATGTGATTTTGGAGCAATTGAAGAGTCCTGCATTGTTTGCTATAATGCTTGCCGGGCTTTGGTTTGCGCTCGATAGATTACATTTCACCAATAAAGCAACTGCCAATATTGATAAGGCATTTACCTTGTTGATTTCTATAAACATTACTTGGCTTCTTGTAAGAATTGTTACTGCGCTTATTAAGGAATTTTTGTTGCCTTACTCGCAACGAAACGATAATAATTTAGATGAACAATTGATTCGATTGTTGCAGCAAGCGGTAAAAGTAGTTTTATGGTCGCTGGGCTTGGTTGTTGGGCTTAACAATGCCGGGTTTGATGTGGCTGCACTTATTGCCGGGCTTGGTATTGGGGGCTTGGCAATTGCTTTGGCATCGCAAGATACAGTGAAGAATATGTTTGGTGGAGTAATCTTGTTTTTAGATAAGCCATTTCATATTGGCGATAGGGTTGTAATTGACAGTATGGATGGTTTGGTGATGGATATTGGCATCAGAAGTACGCGTATCAGAACTTTAGATGGTAGATTGGTTACTATTCCTAATGCCTATTTTTCAGAAAAGCCAATACAAAATGTTACGAAAGGTCCGTTCTTAAAAATTCATATCACACTCGGTTTGGTGTATGATACTTCTTTTGAAAAAATGACAGAAGCAATAGAAATACTAAAGGATATTGCAAACAAAAATCCTCACCTACTAGATGATAATGTAATCTTCTTTGAAAACTTCAGTGCGTACTCAATGGATATTAAATGTACTTTTTCCATAAGACCGGGCGTTGAAAATGCACAAGTGCGTTCGGATATTAACTTCCAAATTTTGAAGCGTTTTGCAGATGCGGGTTTAGCTTTTGCTTATCCTACACAAATGGTGTATGAAAAGAAACTAAGCTAACTGTACTCAATTTATGCAAATCTATTACTTACAACAAGTTCTTTGCTACCAGTTGTATGGCGATAAAATCCTTCGCCCGATTTTACTCCTAAGTAACCAGCGGTAACCATGTTTACCAATAATGGGCAAGGTGCATACTTTTGATTGCCTAACCCTTCGTGCAACACACGCAAAATTGCAAGGCACACGTCCAACCCAATAAAGTCGGCAAGTTGTAGTGGTCCCATCGGGTGTGCCATGCCTAACTTCATTACAGTGTCAATTTCATATACACCTGCCACTCCTTCATACAACGAGTATATGGCTTCGTTTATCATTGGCATCAAAATTCTATTTGCAACAAAGCCTGAATAATCATTCACTTCTACCGGAACTTTTTGCAGTTGTTTTGATAGATCCATTACAATTTTTGTAGTAGCGGCATCGGTTGCATAGCCACAAATAACTTCTACTAATTTCATTACGGGCACGGGGTTCATAAAGTGCATACCTATAACTTTTTCGGGGCGTTTGGTGGCTGCTGCAATTTTTGTGATGGAGATAGAAGATGTATTTGAAGCCAAAATTGTTTCAGGTTTGCAAACTGCATCTAATTGCTTGAAGATATTTAGTTTTAGTTCTACATTTTCGGTAGCTGCCTCTACTACCAAGTCGGCTTGTTTACAGCCCGCTTCGAGGTTGGTAAATATTGAAAGATTATTGAGTGTTTTGGTTTTGGCTTCATCGGTAAGCGTACCTTTTGCCACCATTCTTTCTACGTTCTTTTCAATTGTACTTAATGCTTTTTCCAATGCCGGTTGAGAAACATCCACAATATTTGTTGCAAATCCATTCATCGCAAAAACATGTGCAATGCCATTGCCCATGGTGCCGGCTCCAATAACGCTTATCTGTTTCATGATTATTTTTTGATTTCTGCGCAAAGAAAGAAATTTGAATTAGTCCATTGCTATGAATAAAGACATGAAGATTTTTTCATCTTCGCAGGGTTATGCAGCAAGAATTTTACGCTCACGGAAAGCTGATGCTTACAGGCGAGTACTTTGTTTTGGATGGTGCAAAAACATTGGCTGTGCCTACAAAATTTGGGCAGCGAATGACAGTGCGAAAGTTAAATGGAAACAATAGCACATTGTTTTGGGTGGCATTGAATAGCAAGAATGAACCTTGGATTCAGCTTTCGTTTGATACTAAACATTTTGAACCCAATGTTGATAGCGAGCACGCAGCTACGCTTACAAAATTGCTGCAAATATGTAGAAAGTTGAATGAGGATTTTTTGATTTCCGATGCTGATTTTGCTGTTCAAACCTTGTTGGAGTTTCCTAATAATTGGGGGTTAGGCAGCAGCTCTACTTTGGTGTATTGTTTAGCGCAGTTTGCGCAAGTAAATCCCTTCGATTTACTTCAAGCAACCATCGGTGGCTCGGGTTATGATGTAGCATGTGCAGGTAGCGATTTGCCTTTGTTGTATCGTTTAGAAAGTGCTAAGCCTCAGTTCGAGCAAGTTCATTTTCAACCTGCATTTTCAGAAAATCTGTTTTTTGTGCATTTAGGGAAAAAGCAGTTAAGCTCATCGGGCATTGCTCACTATCGCTCGCGCGAAATTGATAAGCAGCTATACATAAATCACTTGAATGCGCTAACAGATAAATTGTTGTTGTGTAACTCGCTTGAAAAGTGCAAAGAACTTATGAGTGAACATGAAAACTGTATTGCAGAAGCATTAGAAATTGAACCCATAAAAAAAACATTGTTTGATGATGTTGATGTAGCTGCAAAAAGCCTTGGCGCTTGGGGTGGCGACTTTGTTATGATTGCTTTTGATGGCACAAAACCAGAACTTGCAAAATTGCTTGAGCCCAAGGGCTTAAACACAATTTTAAGTTGGAGCGAAATGATGTTTGCTAATTAAACAAAAACAATAGTTTCAGTCGTAAACTTCAGTTTACCTGATGAGTGTAATGTTGCCTTTTTTCTCTACCTCTTCGCCATTTGTGCATATACCTTTTACATACCACACATAAGCATCGGTAGGGGCAAGTTGCCCACGGAATGTTCCATCCCAGCCTTCTTTAATGTTATTGCTGCTGTACATAACATTACCCCATCTATTACTTACAATAAAAGTTTTTATCTCAACCAGTGCTTTGCCTCTTGCATATAAAATGTCATTTAACCCATCGCCATTTGGTGTAAAGGCAGTTGGCACAAACACAAAATCGGGTGTGCATGGTAATACTTTTATGTATGCCGAATCAGTTGCTTTGCAACCAAACTGATTTGTAACAGTTACATGAACCCATTGCGAAAATACGGCAGTTAGTGTTGGCGCAGTACAATCATCGCAGCTTAGTGGGTCTCTTGATGACCACTCGTAGGTGATTGCATCGTTTGAGAGTGCTGCTAAATCTAACTCGGTGCCTACTGCAATAACAGTATCTTGGTACAATTCAATTTCTGGCAGTGGGTCAACTCTTACAAACACTGTTTGTGAATCTCTGAAACAAAGTGGACTTCTTACCACAACAGTAAAAGGCATTGAAAATGGCGGTGTTGCCGTAGGGTCTTCAAGTCTATTATTATCTAAATATTGCTCAGGAAACCAAAAATAAGTAGTGTCATTTATCGAGGCATCTACTACAGTGAGATCCAATATTGTTTTTTCGCCAATACAAATTGCAGTATCAGCAGGAGGGGTTACAACTACGGTATCAATTACTCTCATGTTCAATGTGTCGTAGATAAAACATCCCGGTCTATTGCCGAGCCTATTTTCGCTATAAATAACCCACGTCATATCTTGTGTGGCAGTTATAGTTGGCGATATGCTGGTTGGTGAACTTAGATATGTGCTTGGTGTCCATAACGCGTTGTAAACATCGCCCACCGGCAATACTCTCGTTTCGGTTCGGCATAATTTAAAGTCTGGACCGGCATCCAAGTGCGGAATATCTTCTACATTAAGTGTAATAGTATCTTTTGCCACGCATCCCCACTTTGTTGTAGCTGTAACGTAATATGTTATAGTGTCTTGTGCCGATGATACTACAAAGCTACAAGTATCGCATGTCAGATAAGTTGCAGAATCAGATGATTCCCACAAAAAGAAATCGCCATCGGGTAAGGTGTATTCTACAGTTGCTCCAATACATATTGAAGTGTCGCGTTGATTTGGATGCGGATATTCGTCCACATATATGGAGTCGATAAGTGGGTAAGGAACTCTACAGCCTTTATCATCTTCCAAAATCAGCACGGGTTTAATAAAGCCAGTGTCTATTGTTGCATCATGATAAGAATGTGATGAATTAAAATACACAGTATCACCGTAGGTAATGTTTAATGTTGTGTCAACTCCATTAGTCCAAATTAAGGTGCCAGTTTGAGTTTCGTAAATTTTTCCTGAAAAATTTACTGTAAGCGGGCGGCAGCCAAAAGGTGGATCGAATACAACGTTTTCTAATCGTGGTCCTAAAATGTTGATGTAATTCTTTTTTATCAAAGAATCTTTACAGCCATTAGGCAATGTACCCACAAGTGTAACATCGTAAGAGCCCGGAAAAAAGTAAGGATGTGGCGGGTCTCTGTCAAATGAACTTCTGCCATTACCAAAGTACCATTTGTAACTTACTTGCAAGCCAGAGTCGGGGGTCAAATTTTGGAAAATAACCGGAGCGGGCGGGCAAGGGAAGTTTCTAATGGCAGTAAAATCTACTCCAACACCGGCTACATCAATTATTTTTACCACAGCAGCGCTACAGCCCAATGTTTTATGAACTGCTGTTAGCTTTACTGAACATGAATCGTTGGTTGCGTATGTGTGTGTGGTGTTTACTCGTAAGTTTGTTGTGTCGCCATCACCAAAATCCCAGTAGAAATCATAGCCAGCCGAATTTGGGGTGGTGTTTGTAAAAGTAATTGGTTTGCCAGGGCATCTTGGCGATGATATGTTGAAATTTGGGGAAATGATAGTGGGGCGTATGTAATTAGTTTTAACCATAGAATCAATGCAGCCTACCGAGTCTGTAACAATTAGCAATACATTGACGTAAATCAAACACTTCTTCATCTTCTTGAAC
>CAZYXR010000009.1:9218-42545 GCA_964650845.1 uncultured Chitinophagaceae bacterium | reverse complement strand
ATTAGCAATACATTGATATTGGGTTGTGTTCCATTAAATGTTCTGGTTGGATTTTGGGTGGTGTCGAAAGCGCTATTGTTGAATCGCCACTGCCATTTTGAAATTGGTGCGTAGTTTGCTTGGCTTTGATCGGTGAATTGCACTGTTAATGGTCGGCACCCTCTGGTTTTATCAGCAGTAAACTCAGCAATTGGCTTGTTTACGGTAATGTAGTTTACCCTTACAACCGAATCTTCGCAGGGCGTTCCTTTGTCAATAATCAACTTTACGGTGTAGCGTCTGGCAACTGTATCGTATTTGTGAGTTGGGTTTTTTAAAGTGCTGGTTTGCCCATCGCCAAAACTCCAAAGCCAAGTTGTTCCAAAAGCGGATGTGTCGGTAAAACTCACTGTTCTGCCCGAACAAATGTTTGTGCGGTTAGCTTTAAATCCATTTGACGCACTGGTAAAACTTATTTTTTTAGCAATGGAATCAATGCAGCCTGTCGCAAAATTCTTTACAAAAAGTATGGGTGTATAAGTATTTGTATTCGGATAGGTATGTGTAATGGAGGTAACGTTTCCGCCAAAAGTGCCATCGCCAAACTCCCACCAAATACTATCGGCTCCTATCGACTCGGATGTAAAATTTATTGTTGAAGCACTGCCGCATGCCCTTGGCGCAATAAATTCGGCTTTTGGCAATAAGGTAGTTACATAATTTACTTTTGTAACTACGGTAGAGCATTTGCCTTGCGAAACTGTTAGGGTTACAGTGTGTGGCCCTTCCTCGTCATAATACCATGTTGGGTTTTGCAATGTGCTGGTTGATGTTCCAGCTCCAAAATCCCAATTGTAGGTTGTGCCTCCCGAGCAAAGGCAAGTAAATACAGTTGGCTTTTTTATGCAATTGGTTAATGGATTTGCAACAAAATCTGCAGTGGGTTTTGGTGTTACCGAAATGGTTCTCCGCACAGTATCAAAGCAGCCATCTGCGGTTTGCACTCTTAACCATACGTTGTAATTGCCAGGTGTGTTGTAGGTAACAGCTGGCGGGTCGCAGTCATTAGAAGAAACCCCTGGAGCAAGCCCGAAGTTCCATTTGCAATCTACAATTTGTTGGGCTACCTGTGTGGCATCTGTAAAGTTTACTGTTAATGGCGCACAACCCGAAACAACATCTGCGCCAATTTCGGCATCAAAACTTTGAATACATACAAAGTCTTTTTTGGTTACTCGCGACATACACCCCGAAGGATTTGAAACCTGTAATGTAACGTCATGACAACCCATACTATTATAAACATAAGTTGGGTTGCACAGTGGTGATGTGCCTACTGCATCGCCAAAGTCCCATAAGCAGTTAGTGCCGCCCGTAGTAGTTTTAGTAAAATTTACTGTAAGCGGTGGTACGCATTTTTGAGCCTGAGGAGCAGTAAAGTCCGTAGGTATTGAATCTGAAACTGTAACAGTAGAAAAGGTTGTATCTCTACAGCCATTTAAAGTTGCAATTAAGCGTATTGTGCAAGTTCCATTTTGAGTAAATGTGTGGCTTGGATCGCGTAGTGTAGATGCCGAATTGGGGCATTGAAACAACCAGCTGTATGTTAATACATCTGTGGGTGGGTTATTTGGAGTGCCGGTAGAAGTATTTGTAAACTGCAGGCTTGCACCTTTGCACGGTGTGTTCGTTGCCATAGTAAAGCCCGAATTAACGCAGTTTATCTTAACTACCTTAACTGCCTCTGTAAAACAGCCAGAGGCATCATTGGCGCGCAATTTTACTGTATCTTCACCACAACTGAAATTTCTTGCCGGAGGGTTGGCGGCAGAGCTGCCAAAACTCCATTGGTAACCAATAGGGATGCCCGGATTTTCGTGCGATGAACAGTTAGTAAAACTTATAGATTGTGGGCTTACTCTACATGGATTGTATGTGGAAATGTCGAAACATGCTATTGGTTGCCTTCTCACGCATACCGCATTTGGTTTTATTACATTCGAAAAGCAGCCGTTTGCATCAACAACGAAGTATGATATTTGATAACAACCACTTTTGGGGTAATTAAAAAATGTATCGCTACAAGTTTGGTAAGTTACCGATGGGTTTACCGTTCCAAAATCCCAAAAACATTGTACCAATGGTGCATCGCCTAATACAACCTGACCTGTTACATTTACTCGTTCATTTACGCATACTGAATCTTTGGAAACTGTAAAGTCGGGTGTTGGTAATCTAAAAACATTGATTGTTAATCGAGCGGTATCGGTTGAAACTCCATCGCTGGCTACAAGTGTGATAGTTTTGGTGCCCGCAACGGAAAATAATCGCGATGGATTGGTTGTGTTTACAGGTGTAGAGTTGTCGCCAAAATCCCAAAGGTAGGAAGTGGCACCGGTAGATGTGTTCGAGAAATTTACAAGTAATTGACCTGCGCAACCTTGCGTTGTATCGGCAGTAAAGCTGGCAACCGGCTGTGCAATGATGTTTCCGAAAAGGAAAATCATAAAAACTATCAGTACGTTTCTCAGTGCGTTGAGATTTTTGATCATGCGTTGCGCTTTCATTTATGAACAAGACGATTGCATTGACCTAAATGGTTTATACAAGTGTCGATTTTTATTGTGTGCAAAGTCGGCAATTGTATCACGGCTGCTAATTACTTTTAAAATTATCACATTTTCAAGTGGCGATAAAAAAAATAGGCGTAAGCGTTACAGCGCGGTATATTTCTTAAAAAAAATAGCGTTCGGCTATTGCCAAAAGTATTTTTGTGTGTTATTTTACGGTGTAAGTGTGAAACCTTTTTGTGCAGCGGTCGTAATTCTGCGGTTTTTGCTTTAACTTTTTCACACGAATAATTAACTTTGGCGCGTTTATTGTACACCCAAGGTTTAAGAAGCTCTTAGAAACTTCAAAAACTGAACAACAACAAAGTATGAAAAAGTTTTTACTAACAACGTTTGCCATCGTTTTTCTGGCTACCTTGTCTTTTTCGCAAATAGCTGTTACAGCTACCAACAATGCAAACACACTTGCGCAAGCACTTGCAGGGCAGGGGGTGTCTATTAGCAATGCATCGCTGAGTGCTGCTACAAGTGCAACCGGCACATTTACAGCAAACAACAATACTAACCTTGGTATTGCCAATGGTATAGTGTTAACAACCGGGCACGTGGGCGATATTGGATTGACCGCCAATAACTCATCATTGGGAACCAATTTAGGTGCTTCATACAACAATGGTGCTGGTGGCGATGCCCAACTTCAAGCACTTTCCGGAGCAGCCATCAATAACACTTCTGCACTTACTTTTACCATAACTCCACTTGGTAACACACTTACATTCCGTTATGTATTTGCTTCAGAAGAATATCCTGAATATGTGTGTAGTTCGTTTAATGACGTTTTTGGTTTTTTTATTACCGGGCAAAATCCTAACGGTCCTAACTACAATAACCAAAATCTTGCATTGATTCCAGGAACAAATTTGCCAGTTGCTATCAATACGGTTAATCCTGGTGTTGTGGGTTCATTTGGTACTTCGGGCGGTTGTCAATCATTAAGTTATTCACAATATTATAGAAGCAATGCGGGAAACCTGTATGTAGTTTATGACGGTGCTACTGTTGTGCTAACTGCTACGGTTGATGTTGTGCCATGCCAACCTTATGTTATGAAATTAGCCGTTGGCGATGGTACCGATGCTTTGTTCGATTCGGGTGTGTTTTTAGAAGCAGGTTCGTTTACATCTAATACTGCAACTATCGCCACTGCCTATTCTCATGCAAATTATACATCAACATACGAAGGTTGTTCAGATGCAACTGTAACTTTCAACTTTACTGCGCCTTTTGTTGGTTCGGCAATGTTTGATTACGTAGTTACAGGAACTGCAACTAACGGAACGGATTATCAACCTTTGTCGGGCAGCGTTGGTGTGCCAATTGGTGGCACTTCTGCTTCTGTAAATATTGTTCCATTAACTGATGGTTCTGCCGAAGGTCCTGAAACTGTAATTATTTCGTTGTATTTACCTTGTTCTACGCAGCCTTATGCCACTACTACTGTGATAATAAATGACGTACCTACATTAACAGCATCGGTAGATGATAATACGCTTTGTGCGGGGCAGTCTGCAACGCTCACGGCAAGTGGGGCGGTCAGTTATAGTTGGCTGCCAACTACGGGTTTGGGTTCGCCTAATTCGGCTGTTACTACGGCAAATCCCCCCGGAGATTTAACTTATACCGTTACCGGAACTGTGGGAAATTGCACTAACACAGCAGATGTATCTATACAACGCAGTAATCTGAATATTTCGGGTTCTACCTCATCGGTGCAGTGTGGAAGTTCGTCCATTGATGTTACCGTAAATGCCGGAAGGCCTAATTATACCTATTTATGGAGCGATGGCCCAGCAACCGAAGATCGCTCAAATCTTGGAGCAGGAACTTATACTATTACAGTTTCAGACGCTTTCGGATGTACTGCGAGCCAAGCATTTACTGTTACTCAGCCAGCCGCGTTGGTGGTTGGTGGCACTAAAGCAGATATTGCATGTTTTGGTGGCGCATCGGGTACAATTACCACTTCCGTAACAGGTGGCACACCTACCTATACTTATTTGTGGAATGATGGTAATGCGCAAGTAAACAGAGGAAACCTTGCTCCGGGCATTTATACTGTTACTGTTACTGACGCACTTGGATGTTCTGATACAGCTTCTTTTACAATTACACAACCAGCTGCTGCTCTTAGTGTTGTTTCTCAAGTTGTAAACACTACTTGCGGCAACACAAACGGTTCTATTTCATTAACTGTTTCGGGTGGTACACCTAATTATTCTTATGCTTGGACGAATACAGCCACAACACAAAACATTTCAGGTTTGGCATCAGGTATTTATCAAGTTACCGTTACCGATGCAAACGGGTGCACAAGTGTTCAACAATCAACAGTGGGCTCATCGGCTCAGTTTACTGTTTCTGCCGTATCAACAAATGCAACTTGTCTTGGCAATAGCAATGGAAGTATTGATGTAACTGTAAATGGACAAACAACCGGTACTGTAACTTATTTATGGAATGATAACGTGCAAACCGAAGACAGAAGCGGTCTTTCATCTGGAATTTATACTATCACTGTTACAGACGGTACCGGATGTACTGCTACTGCTCAAGCAGTATTAACTCAGCCAGCTTCTATTCAGGTTAATGCATCTCAAACTAATGTTAATTGCTTTGGCAACAACAATGGCTCTATCACATTGAGCAGTTCGGGTGGCAATGGAGGTTTTAAATATTCGTGGAGCGACCAAAATACAGATTCTGTAAGAACAGGTTTGGCTGGAGGTATTTATGATGTTACAGTAACGGACTCGAAAGGTTGTACAACAGATAGAACCTTTACTATTGCTGAACCTTCGCAGTTGTCTGTAAGTATTCAAAAAGCCGATGCTACTTGTTCGGGTCAATTAGGTAGTGCAACCGTAACACCAACAGGTGGAACACCTGGATACAATTATGTTTGGAATCCTGCTAACCTTCAAGGAGCAAGTGTAAGTAACCTACCTGTAGGCTCTTATTCGGTAACGGTTTATGATAACAGAGGATGCTCTGCTTCGCAATCGTTCGCGATTGCTACTCCAAACCCAATTGTTCTTTCAGAAACACATACAAATGTTACATGTAATGGATTGGCAAACGGAGCAATTGATGTTACAATTTCTGGCGGTTCGCCTACTGTAAACTTTGGTTGGGCAGATAATGTACAAACAGAAGACAGAAGCGGCTTATCTGCCGGAACATATACTATTACTGCATCTGATGCCGCAGGATGTACTGCATCACTTGCTGTAACCATTACTGAGCCTGATAGCATTACAGTGTTGCTTACCAAAACTGATGTAACTTGTTTTGCAAGTAATACTGGTACAGTAACTGCAATTGTTACCGGTGGTACTCCGCAGTATGTTTATACTTGGAGTGTAAACGGATCTGGCAGCACATTAACTGGTTTGCCAGCTGGTACATACTCTGTATCAGTTTCGGATGCAAATGCTTGCGCACCAGCTACGGCAAGTATTACTATTGATGGTCCGCAGGCAGACTTAACCGTATCGGTTAATAAAACCGATGCATCTTGCGATGGCACAACATTGGGCACAGCAACAGTAACTGTTTCGGGTGGTACTGTAGGCTATTCATATACTTGGAGCGATCCTAATCTTTCGGGTAGTGCAGTAACAAATTTAACCGCAGGTTCATATAGCGTAACAGTGGCTGATGCTAATGCTTGTACTAAAGTTGAATCATTTGCAATTGTTGCTCCCAACGGTATCACGTTATCAGAAACTCATTCAGATGTTTCATGTTTTGGCGGTAACAACGGTTCAATAGATGTTACAATTTCTGGCGGTACACCTACTGTAAACTTTGGTTGGGCAGATAATGTTCAAACAGAAGATAGAAGCGGTTTGACTCCAGGAACATACACCATTACCGTTAGTGATGTAGCAGGATGCTCAGCGTCTCTTGCTGTAACAATAGGTGAGCCGGTTGAATTGACAGTTGTAGTTTCTAAAACTGATGTGAATTGTATTGACCCGAACTCGGGTACCGTTTCTGCTACGGCAAATGGCGGTTCGCCACAATATACTTTTGAGTGGAGCAATCTGTTTGTTGGTGCTTCGCAAACAGGATTGCCAGCTGGTACATACACAGTAACAGTAAAAGATAGATTTTTGTGTACTGCAACAGCATCAGCTACAATTGATGGTGCGCCACAATTGAGCGCGTCTGTAGTAAAAACAGATGTAAAATGTAATGCTGTGAATGATGGTACTGCCGATATTACAGTATCTGGTGGTACTCCGCAATATACTTATACTTGGAATGTGCCGGGTTTAAGTGGAAACTCTCAAACAGGATTAGCTGCGGGTAACTATGATGTTACTATATCTGATGCTAATTCTTGTACCACTTTTATCACTTTTATTATTGAAGAGGATTCTGCTATTTCTTTAACTCCTTCATCTACTCCTGTTTCTTGCTTAAACAGTGCTGATGGTTCTGCATCTGTTTCTGCTGCCGGAGGTTCAGGTTCATATTCTTATGTTTGGTCAATTCAAGGTCAATCATCTTCTTCTGTAACCGGTTTAACTTCAGGTTCATATACTGTTACGGTATCTGATTCAAAAGGTTGCAGTGCAGTTGAAAATATTTTTGTTGCTCAACCTACAGCTATCCAACTTACCGAAACACACGTTGATGTTGTATGTGGTAATGCAAGCAATGGCTCAATAGATGTTACTGCTACCGGAGGCAATGGCGGGTTTAACTTTGCATGGCAAGATGGTGGTGTAACCACTGAAGACAGAAGTGGTTTGGTTGCTGGTACCTACACTGTTTTTGTAACAGACAATAAAGGTTGCTCTGAATCACTTTCGGTTACAATTGGCGCAAATGCTCAAGCAATCACAATCACAGAAGTACTTAATGATGTTACTTGTGGAGGTGCACAAGATGGTTTGATAGATGTTTCTGTAAGTGGCGGTGCTGGTCAGTTTACTTATGCATGGGCTGATGCAGCGGTTACAACCCAAGACAGAACAGGATTAAGCAGAGGTGCTTATACTTTAACTGTTACTGACGTTGCAGGTTGCACTGCCGAAAAATCGTTTGTTATTAACGAAAGCCCTGCGCTTTCAGCTACTGCAACATCTACAAATGCAGGTTGTGCAAGTGGTAACGATGGCTCAATCAACGTAACAGTTACTGGTGGCACTCCGACAGTTTCTTTCTTGTGGAATGATCAAGTAACTACCGAAGACAGAGCAAATCTTGCTTCGGGTACTTACACAGTTACTGTTACCGATAGCAAACAATGCACTTTTTCATTGTCTGTAAATATTGGTCAAGCATCAGCTATTCAGTTGTCTCAACAAGCTACCAATGTAAAATGTAACGGAGCTGCTGATGGTACTGCTGCAGTAACTGCAACGGGTGGCAATGGAAACTACACTTACAATTGGAGCAATCCAAACCTTAATGGAGCTGCTGTAAGTAATCTTACTGCCGGTTCTTATAGTGTAGTAGTTACAGACGGTGCGGGATGTTCAGCTGTTACAAATTTCAGCATCACTCAACCTGCTGCAATTGTAATGAACACAACTGCTACTGCAAATATCTGCTTTGGTCTTAGCGATGGAACTGCAACTTTGGCTGCCTCTGGTGGTGTTTCGCCTTACAACTACACTGTTGAATTGGTAAACAGCAACAATCCTCTTAATCGTTTAGATGGAGATTTTAAAGGTCTTTCAGCCGGTAATTATGTAGCAAAAATTACTGATAATAATTCTTGTGTAGCTACTACAAACTTTAGTATTTCTTCGGCTAACGAAGATATGTTTAACTGGAATACTACAAGAACAAGCTGCTTTGGTGAAGCATTCAACGATGGTTCCATCAACGCGGAGGCTTTGACTGTAAGCAACGCTCCTTTTGAATATTCTTTCCAAGGTGGTGCGTTCTCAAGTCAAAATAGATTTGATAGCCTTGCAGGAGGTACATATTTTGTTACTACCAAAAACAGCAATGGTTGCACAGTAAACCATCAGGTTACTATCCAACAACCAGCTGAAATTTCAGTAAGCTTCCCTGTAGAAACATTGTTTGTTGAAATGGGGCACACTACTCAATTGAACGCTAATGTGTTGAATACAGAGGGTGTGAAATTTGCTTGGACTGCCGAAAAATCTCCATCATACCTTGATTTTAACTGCTCTTCATGTACTGAACAAGCTCCGGTTACAACTACTCCGTTTACTAATGTTTACCGCTTAACTGTTAGCGACACTGCTAATGCACACTGCTTTAAACAAGGAGCTGTTACCGTAGTAGTAGCTAATGAAATTGCTGTACCTACTGCCTTTACACCAAATAACGATGGCAACAACGATCGTTTCTACCCTGTGTTTAACAACAAAGAAGTAAAACTATTAGAGTTCCGTGTTTATAACCGTTGGGGACAAATGATTCATGCTGAATCTGGCGAAGGTTGGGATGGTAGCTTTGATAACAATGCTCAACCAAACGGTACTTATTTATACTTTATTTCTTACGAAAGATTAAACATAAACACCGGCCAAACAGAAGTGAAAAAGAAAGACGGCAACTTTACTTTGGTACGTTAAAAATACAGACCCTCCTCTGCGGGTTTTATATGGATTCAAATTTTCAGGTCGCTCAGAAATGGGCGACCTGAATTTTTTTATAAGATTTTTGCATGGGTTTATAAGTGAATATCGTTGAACAATTCAATTTATCGCCCTCAGTTTTATTTTCCTTGAAAAAATGTTGGCATAAAATTTACTTTTGCAGCCGCTTTATTGGCGCATGGCTCGGTAGCTCAGCTGGATAGAGCAACAGCCTTCTAAGCTGTGGGTCATTGGTTCGAATCCAATCCGAGTCACAAAAAGCCACTTTTTACCGAGTGGCTTTTTGTTTTTTTGAAAACACTTGTGCCTATTGGATGTGAAAAGTTGGTTGAGGTAATAACACAAGGCAATACATTGCACGCATCTCATTTTAGGCGCATTTTTTCCTTTTATAGCGTAACATGCAGAACAACTTATTCAGGCTTCAAAAACTTATGGAAATGGAAATGGCAAACCCTGCCGACCCATTTTTAAAATTTGCTATGGCGCAGGAATATATTGCGCTTCAAGAAATGAAAAAGGCAAAAACATTGTTTGATGTTTTGGTAAAAGATTTTCCAGAATACATACCTACTTATTTTCATTTAGCAAAAATGAAAGAGCAAGACAATTTAATTGATGAAGCAATAGTATTGTACAAAAAAGGAATAGAACTTGCAGAAGCCGCGAACGAAAAACACGCTGCCAATGAATTGAAAGCGGCTTTATTTGCAATTGAAGAATGAAACAGTCGTTATACAAAAAATTTATTGATTTCAGTGGTAAGCACAAGTTGGTGGGTGCCAATAGTCGTGTATTGTTGGCTGTAAGCGGTGGGGTAGATTCAGTAGTGTTGTGCGAGTTGTTTAAACAAGCCGGATGTGCGTTTGCGATAGCACATTGTAACTTTCAGTTGCGTGGCGCTGAAAGTGATGTAGATGCTGCATTTGTGCAAGAACTTGCAACTAAGCATCAAGTACAGTTTTTTGTAAATAGTTTTGAAACAAAGCAGTATGCCGAGGTGCACAAATGCTCAATTCAAGTTGCAGCCAGAGAGTTGCGCTATGCTTGGTTCGAAGAGATTCGCGTGGCAGAAAAATTTGATTTTATTGCCACCGCTCATCATTTGAGTGATAACATTGAAACGGTATTGTTCAACATTGCAAAAGGTACAGGTATTAAAGGCTTGCGAGGTATATTGCCAAAGCACGACAAACTGATTCGCCCAATGCTTTTTGCATTGAGAGAGGAGATTGAGCATTTTGCGACTAAGAATAGTTTGTTGTGGCGCGAAGACAGCTCAAATGCTGAAGATAAATACTCGCGCAATTTTATCCGCCACAACATTGTGCCGATGTTCAAAGAAATCAATCCCGCTTTTGAAACATCTTTTGCCAATAATATTGCTGTCTTTTCTGAGTTGGAAGTACAGTTTGATGCGCACTTCCGAAAGGTTAGCAAAACACTTTTTTTTCAAAGACATGGCGATGTTTACATAGCCATTGCAGCATTAAAAAAACTTATAGATAAACGCACAATTTTGTTCACTTTTTTGCAACCGTACGGTTTTACCGCTACACAGGTTGATGATATTCTTTTTGGTTTGAACGGCAGTTCGGGCAGGCAGTTTTTTTCTGCCGATGCGCGGCTTATTCAAGATAGACGGTTTTTGATTCTTACCAAGGGGAAAGCAACGGATGCTTCGCAGCATTTTATTGATAGCGATACAACAGAATTGCCTACCACTGATTTTGTATTGAAGCAAACACGGTTTGAAAATGTTGCTATGCAAATAGAAAAGTCGCCTTTGGTTGCCACGATTGATGCTGCAGAAATTTCGTATCCGCTGGTACTGCGCAGGTGGAAAGCGGGCGATTATTTTTATCCGATTGGTATGGATAACAAAAAGAAAAAAGTGAAGAAGTTTTTGACCGATATTAAGTTGCCGCTACATGAAAAAGAAAAAGTGTGGGTGATAGAAAGCGACAAACGAATAGTGTGGGTGGTGGGGTTACGCATAGACGAACGATTTAAAATTACCGAGCAAACGCAACAGTTTGTAAAACTGCAAATTGAGAATAGACAATAATTCGGGGTTTGAACGTTTGAATGGTTTTGAAATTGAAAAATGCCAAATCACTTTCTGACACTTATTTTATTGCTGAGCCTGCTGTTTTCATCGTGTTATCCAAATGATAAAGAACAACCAGATATAAACTCCGGCTTGGTTGCCTTAATCAGGTTAGATGGAAATGCCATTGAAGAAAAATTAGGCATTACGGGAAAGAATCATAACGCAACCGCAACCAATAACAGATATGGAGAAACCGGCAAGGCAATGTTTTTCAACCGCACAGATTCTGCACACATCACATTTGGCGACCTTGAAAATTTAAGTTTCACCGACAATATTTTCACCATTAGTTTTTGGGTAAAAGTAAACGACACCACCAACAAAATTGCCGTGTTGAGTAAACGCGCACCCTTTGGCCCCTTTGAGTATAGTATTGATAATTTTTTCGGAAAAAATATCTTCGCTTTCGATAACTGGAAAGCCCCGGGTGGACCAACCGTTTATGGAATTGACCCCATGAAGGCGACTGCACAAATTGAATTGGATAAATGGCAGCACTTTGTTTTTGTTGGCACTGGAAATGTGGTGAAAGTTTACCTCAATGGTGTTTTGCAAAGTGGCATGGATTTGCATAATGCCAACAATTTTTTCGACAACACCGAAGCTTCATTTGAAGTCGGCAACGGTGGCGGCTGGGGCAGCAATCATTACTTTTACGGATGCATAGACGACATTTATATCTTTAAAAGAGCATTGGATGATGAAGCAATAAAGTTCTTAGCGAATATGTAAAATGAAAACTTTGTTTTCATTTTCACAGCGCTAAGCCCTCACCGCTTTCGCCATATTAGTAAGCCATAAGTTACCAAACCAAGAATAACGGCAACTACAGTGGCCAAAGTAAAACTGCCAATCAAATATTGAAAATAACTCGTTGCAACAGTTTTAAGTGTTATTCCTTTTTCGAGATTTAGATGTACGGCATTTTCGCCCAACCACAACGCGCCAACTTCATGCCCAAAGAATATTATGAAAGGAATAAAAGGCGGTATGCTGATGTTGGATGCAATGATGGTGATTGCCTTATTAAGGCGAAACAAAATTGCAACGCCAATACCTAATGCCGTGTGAAAACCCCACAGTGGCGAAAGCCCAATAAACACTCCCGCTGCCAGCGAAAGTGCTTTTATTGATGGCGGTTCGTGGGCGTTTAAAATGGTTGCCTCTACGATTTGCCGAAAGTTTTTTTTTTAATCCAACGAAAAAAGTTGCGCGGTAAAATCCATACAAACAACCAAGTAACAAGGCAAGTGTTCAACACGCTGATGCGCGAAAAATCGCGCAGTGGGCGAAAGTGCGAAACACGCTCGTGGGCAGGTGGATAATACACTTTTACCGGAACCGAAAGCACATCCAGTCCGCTCCATGCGCCACGCACGATTACCTCTACTTCAAACTCGAATTTTTTTGTAAAAAATTGAATCTTGTTTAACGCATTTAGTGGATACAAACGGTAGCCCGATTGAGTATCGGGTGCATCAATTCCTGTTTCGAAGCGAAACCAAAAGTTTGAAAACTTACGCCCGAAATTGCTTTTGCCGGGAATGTGCGCTTGGTCCATATTACGCGCACCAATAATTATTGCATTTGCATTATGCTCTAAGGCATGTAACAACACGGGTAAATCTTCGGCATAATGTTGCCCATCGGTATCCATAGAAATGGCATATTCGTAGCCTTGTGCTGCTGCAAACAAAAAGCCTTGCTGCAAAGCCCAACCCTTGCCTTTGTTGGGTTGATAATCGAGTATTTTCAGTTGGGGGAATTTGCTCAGAATTTCAGGAGTGCTGTCTGTAGAACCATCATTTACCACACATACATCATCGGTGTATTGCAATACATCTGCGATAACGTTTTCCAACGTTTTTGAATTGTTGTATGTAGGCAGCAACACACAGCATTTCAATGCCTTAAATTTTTGTTTGATGGCTGAATTATCCTGCACTTAACTCGCCTTTAAATCTGAAAAAAGTGTCTTGCTCATTTTGGTATTCGGCCGAAACAGATAGCTTGTCCGTTTCTTGATTCGTTACCTTAATGTGCATGGTAAGTTCCTTAGTTTTTAACGGCTCAATTACTGCTAAAAACTTGATGGAAGAAGCCGTAGAAATAAACCAATCGCGCCCCAATAAATTAGAGATGGTTTCTTTTAATACCTGCACTTGGCACACACCCGGCACCACAGGCATATCGGGGAAATGACCATTGAAAATTTCGTGCGCTGCATTAAAACCAATTTTGACTTTATAATTGTTTTCGGTTTGCTCAGTATCTAAGATGTAGAAAAATTTACCTAACAGCATTGGAGTGTTCTATACAGTTTTATGCTGCGAATATAAGCTATTGCAACACAAACTGTTCGTTGTCAATTTCGCCATTCAGTTTTTTAGCCGAAAAGCGGAGTGTAGTTTTATCGCCCGAGGCTTCGTTCATTTCTATCCTCAAAGCCGAAAAGTCGCTTTTCTCTAAAACTACCACAATACCCGAAAGAAAGTTTTTTACTGTTTTATTGATGGGCGTAAGTTCGATTTTTGCGTGTGTATTGTTTTCAAAAAGCTTGGTTGTAAAGTCGGTGCTGCTGAGCATATTGCCATTGATGCAATCTACAATAATCTTGTTTAGTTGCTGAAATGAACGGCTACGGCTCAAGTTCATTTGGCGAGTTTTATCTTCGTCTTTTATCAGTAGTTTTCCGTTGTTCATCACTATAAGGTAAGTGAATGGTTCGCGATAATCTAACTTTACTTTATTGTCTTTTTTAAAGAGGAATTCGCCTTTTGAAATAGCTTTTTCGGCAAGCATAGAACTTATTTTCTCCTGCTCGAAATTGCATTGAATGCTTTTTATTTTTTGCGATGCTTCTATTATTTTTTTTCGCAGCGCTGTTTCATCTTTTGGTACGCCAAAGCTTTGCGCAACAATAGTTTGCGAGGCAATGTACAATGTAGCAAATAAATAGACTTTTATTTTTTTCATATAAATGTTTTGCGAAGCTAACGATAGGCTTCAATTCTTAAAAGTTCGTCTGCTCTTACAATTTTTAATCCTTTTTTATTTACCGCTGCTATCCATTCCGGCAGTATTGCCAAAGTGTGTTTTCCCCAATCGTGAAACAACACTACATCGCCACCGCGCACACTGACAAGGCAACGCTGCATTAGTTTATTTTGATTGGTAATTGTGGTGTCGTACGAGCGCAAGCTCCAGCCAATAGAATGATAATTTTGCTGCGCAACCATAGCCGCCACTCTGGGGTTGGTAACACCAAATGGCGGACGAAACAAACGAACTTTTTTGCCTGTTACTCTTTCAATTTCAGCATCGCATTGCTGTGTGTCTTCAATCATTTTTTTTACAGAAAAAATCGGAAAAGTATTGATGTGGCTAAAGCTGTGATTGCCGATGATGTGCCCTTCGTTTACGATGCGCTGCACTATGGTTTCGTTGCCTTTTATCTGCTTGCCGATAAGGAAAAACAGCGCCTTGATGTTGTGTTGTTGCAGTAAGTCTAATACTTGGTTTGTATATGGTTCAAGTGGCGCATCGTCAAAAGTAATGGCAATTTTATTGCTGTTTCTTTCGCCATGATTGATGGAAGGGAAAAAGTAATTCCATTGGATGAAGTAAACGCCAGTTGCGGTGGTAACAAAAAAGAATAAAAGTATAGATAAGTAGATTGCTAAAGGTATAGCGAACCAAATATCTGCAACAGATATTGCTGCAAAAAATAATGCGCTAACTATCAGTACATTTCGATGCTTAAACATTTTGAAACAACATCAATGAATGATAATGCAGGTAGGTATTGTAAACTAAAATGGTTGTAGGTTTTCGGTTGGCATTTTTTAAAACCAACACATCGGGAACAGAATTAGTTTTCAGCATCATTGCAGCTATCCAAAATGCAAAAGCAGTGGCTGTCATATATTCTCCGCATAAATGCTTGAAAGCAGCAGTGGTGCTGTTTGCAAAAATTTCTTCAATACCATTTTGCAATACATTGTCCGATTGTTTGTTGCCGTTAATGCCTGTAAGCACTACATCAACAGCAGATGTTTCAATACCTTGTTTTGCAAAAAATGCTTCTATTTCTTCAATAGGAAAGTTTGAGTTATCACCGTTTAAAAAAGTGTGGAAGCCAATCAGCTTTGCATAGGTGTTAGCTCGTTTTTCGTTTTCTAAAACAAAAAATGCTGCGCCTTCGCCAAGTATGCAGCCATTGTTGTTGTAATGGAAGGTTTCGAGGTTGTTGCAAGGTTCTTTTTTTAATTCCCCAGCCTGCAACATGGCGGCATAATTGAATTCGCCTACTTCTTCGTACGCGCCAACAAGAATTTTTTTAGCGCCTTCTTGCATCATCAAAAAGGCATCGTACAAAGTGCTTTCAAACGAAAAGCCCTTTTGCGAAAATGTATTGTTGTGTGCATTGCATCCTATAATGATGGCAATGTTTGCGCTAACGGTATTGTGTGTAGATTGAATAAAGGTAGTAGGGCTTACAATGCCTTCGCCCGAAGCAACGCAATCTTGCAAAAACCGTTGCGACATTTCTAACAGACCGTAGCCTGTAGCCGTGGAAATAACATCTGGGTTTTCTATTCCGCTATCTTTTAATGCCATTAAGCCGGCAGTAGTACCAAACTTTACAATGCGGCTCATTCTGCGAATGGCGATTGCGTCCAAATACATGGAGTAGTTGGGTTCTACTGCATAAATTTTATTGCTTGCATGAGTTTTTACTTCGGTTAAAAATGCTGTATTGTCGAATGTTGGCTGTGGCGAAATGCACGAAGCTCCGTTGATGAAAATTTCGCCATGCACACTCATTGTTTCGTTCTGTTTCTCCATTGTTTAAATTGAAGATGTTTTAGAAAAAATCAATGAAGAGCAATTGCCGCCAAAACCAAATGAGTTGCTTAACACGTGGTTCAATTCTATATTTTCGATGAGCGAAGTAGAAGGTGCGAAATTCAATTCTTTCATTTGTGTTTCAAAACGCAGGTTAGGTATAATGGTGCTGTGCTCCATAGATAAAAGAGAATATACCGCTTCTACACCTGCGCTTGCACCAAGTGTGTGGCCTGTGTAGCATTTTGTGCTGCTGCAATGAGGCACTTTTTCAAATACTTTTTGCACTGCGAGGCCTTCGGCCAAATCGTTATTTTTGGTGCCAGTGCCATGTAAATTGATGTAGTTTATTTGCGATGGCTGCAGTGCGCTCATTTTCAAAGCACCCGTCATTGCAAGAAAATTCCCTTTGCCATCGGGCGATGATGCTGTTTGATGGAAAGCGTCATTGGCATTGGCGTAGCCACTTAAAATGATGTTCAGGTTTTTGCCCAAATCTTTTGCCACCCGCTCTGAAACCAACACTACATAGCCGGCACCTTCGCCAAGATTCAGTCCATTGCGGTTTTCATCGCATGGTACGCAGGGTTTGTTATCTAATATCATCAAAGCATTAAAACCGCTGATGGTAAAGCGCGACATAGAATCTACCCCTCCGGCAATTACCACATCCAGTAAATTACTTTTTATTAGTCGTGCGCCATACATCATGCTATTGGCCGATGATGAACACGCTGTGCTGATGGTGCTTACAAAATCATTTATGCCCAAAACATCGGCAACTAACTCGGTGATGCTGCCACTATCGTGATGTACAACACCTGTAAGCTGTGTGTCTGTTTTTTTTTCTAAGTATTTGCTGTAAACAATTTCGGTTTTGTCCATGCCGCCCACGGTGTTTGCCGAGATAAAACCTGTGCGGTACTTTTTTATGTCAATACCCGAATCGCGCAATGCTTCTTTAGCAGCAATGGCACTAATAAGCGCAGTGCGTGAGGTGCAAGCATCCATGCCTGCGGCATCGGCAAGTTCTTGGTTCGAAAGTTTTATCTCACCGGCAGGTAAAGCATCGGCATAAATAGTTGGCAAAATAGTAATGCGCCCAATGCCAGAACGTAGGCTGTGTAAAGCTTCCCACGATTCGGTGCAGTTGTTGCCAATGGCAGAAATAGTTCCCTTGCCTGCAATGAATACGCGCATTGAAATTATGCTTTCTGGTTGGCAGAAATGAATTCGGCCATGGTGCGTACCGTTTGAAAAATCTGCGGACCTTCGGCAGGGTTGGCTAATTTTATCCCGTATTTTTGTTGCAGTAGCACTATCAGCTCCAATGCATCAATAGAGTCTAAGCCCAAGCCTTCTCCAAAAAGTGGTTGGTCGCTTCCAATCTCTTCGGCTTTGAGGTGTTGCAAATTCAATTGCTCAACAATCTGTTGTTTCAATGTAGCAATCAAGTCTTCCATATCGTTGAATAAATGTTTTTAATGTTTTCGGCATTGTGCAAAGTTGTGCTTTGCGAACCTTCACGCTGCTCCAATAAGTAAATAAATGCTTCTGCTTTGTCTTCAAAAAAATCTGCCCAGCCCGAGATACAAGTTTTTAAATTACAGGTATCAAAAAGGAGGTTTACATAATCTGTTTGAAAATCGGCATCAAAAGTATCAAAAACAAAACAAGCAGTTTCGCCTTTAATCATATTTCTGATACATAACTCGCCAACGAGCACATTGGGCAATGTATAGACGAAAAGCGATGGGCTTGGATTGATGGCTATGCTGTTGTTGTATCTAATGTCGGTATCTAAACTTGAATTGCGCGAACTGAGCACGATTCCTTTTTGCTCGGGCAGATACTCGGTTTGTGTTTTACTTTCTTGCATTAGCAGTTCGGTGGCAATAAAACCGGTTTTGCAAAGGTTATCCATTTTAAAAAACTTGGGGTAGTTGATATTGAGCCGTTGGTAAGCCAATGCAAATAACTCCGATGCGGATGATTGTTTTTCAATAAATTCAACTCCGTTTAAAAATAAGGAGTTGTTCTTTAATGCAACATAGGCATTGAGGCTTACTTCCATTGGTTTTACTCGCTCAATATTTTTTCTATTTCAACTAATCGCGCTAAGCGTTTCAATGCCGATTCGTGATTTTTTACGTAAGGGTTTTCGGTATCCCACACATAGCCAGCCAGTACCGAACATATTTGCCGCTGTACTTCTATATTTTGCACATCATTGAAAAATATTTTTTGCAATGTGCCATCGTACCAAGCCATTACAAAAGTGCGAAAAGTATCTACGCCAACCATTGTTGGTTTCATGTATTCTTCTTCCCAGTCTATTGTTTCGCCTTTTAGCTGGCGAACAGCCAACTCGGCAGCGCGATGCGATGAAACGGTAGCAAGAGTAACTCCCGAAGAAAAAATTGGGTCGAGAAACTCGGTTACATTACCTGTAAGCACAAAGCCATCGCCATAAAACTTATTGGTAGTAGAGCTCCAACCTTGAATGGTGCGCGGCTCAAACATAAACTCGCAATCTTCGAACCGTTTTGCGGTGTTTGGTTCAGCTTTTATTATAGCGCGAAGTTGCTCTTCGGGCGAGCCGATGTATTTATCAAAATACTCTGGATAGCCCACAAAGCCACACGATGAAACACCATCGGAAAAAGGAATTACCCAAGCCCAAACTCCTGGTGCGTGGTCAATAATCAATATGCGATTGGGTTGAATGTAGTTTTCTCTGCGCGCATCCTTAATGTGCGTAAAAAGAGTTTTGCGCGGTGGCAAGTTTGATGGTTTGTCGAGGTTGAATAAACGTGGAATAACCCTGCCATAACCAGATGCATCTACAATAAATTTTGCTTCAATTTGTTTTTGTGTGCCATCTTCTTTTGTAACCGATGTAACTGAGTTGCTTCCCGAAAATTGTATGTTGGTAACGGTAGTTTTATACTCAACTGGCACACCCATTCGCTCCACTTCTTTTGCAAGTGCATAATCAAAATCGGCACGCTTTACTTGCCAGGTCCAGCTCCAGCCTTTGGTGAACTGTTCGCTGAAAAGAAAGTCCATTACTTTGTTGGTGCCTTGCACAAATTTGGCTCCGTACTTTACTTGAAATCCCTTTGCTTTTACTACATCAACAAAGTCTGCGGCATCCAAGGCTTCCATGCACCTGGGCAGTAAACTTTCGCCAATTACAAATCGTGGAAATTGTTCTTTCTCAACAATTTTTGTTTTAAAGCCTGCTTTGTTGATTATTGAGGCGGCTACTGTGCCAGATGGGCCTGCGCCAATTACTAATACATCTATTTTTTCGGTAGTCATATATGGATGAATCATTTGCGAAATGCTTTTGCATCTCGGCTCGGCAAATGTAAGCCCGAAAAGAAACTATACAAATGCGTTTCGTCAGGTAGTTTTTGAATGCTTCAAAAATAACTTCAGCAAACTTTCTATTTTGAAGAAAAAACGGAGCGAAGGCAATCAGATTGCCCACTCTAAATAAATAGCACCCCAAGTAAAACCACCACCAAAGGTTGCTAAAATGATTTTATCGCCTTTTTTGAATTTGTTCTTCCATTCATCTAAACACAATGGTATGGTAGAATTGGTAGTGTTGCCATATTTATGGATGTTCACTGTAACTTTTTCGCGGGCAAAACCAAGGCGTTCATTAACCGATTCTATTATGCGAATGTTTGCTTGGTGCGGCACAAACCAATCTACATCGTTTTTAGTAAGTCCATTGCGCTGCATTACGGCTTCTACACATTCTGCCACTTTGGTTACAGCTACTTTGAAAACTGATTTGCCTTCTTGATGTACAAAATGTTCTTTGTTTTCAACGGTTTGCAGGGTAGGGGGGAAGGCCGAGCCTCCAGCTTTTTGATGTAGGTATTGAAAGCCCGAACCATCACTTTGCAGCACTTCGTCAATTATTCCATAACCAGAAGTAGATGGCTCCAATAAAACAGCGGCAGCCGCATCGCCAAAAATTACACAGGTTTGTCTATCCTCATAATTGATGATGGAGGACATTTTATCGGCACCAACCAAAATCACTTTTTTGTATCTGCCGCTTTCTACAAATTTTGATGCCGTAGCCAAACCATATAAAAATCCTGAACATGCCGCATTCAAATCGAAGCTAAAAGCATTTTTGATGCCGCATTGTTCGCTGATAATATTTGCAGTTGCCGGAAAAATATGATCGGGTGTTACGGTGCAACAAATTAGTAAATCAATTTCGTTAGGCGAAAGATTTTTTTGCGCTAAAATTTTTTGAACGGCAGGTACAGCCATTGCCGATGTTCCTTTTCCTTCGCCCTTTAAAATTCTTCTTTCTTTTATTCCTGTGCGGCTGAATATCCATTCGTCATTCGTATCCACCATGCTTTCTAAGATTTTATTGTTTAAAATAAAATCGGGCAGGTGACTCGAAACGGCAGTTATTGCTGCTTTTATACTCATTTATTCTACTTTATATTATACATGGTTTTTGTTGTTGGGCAATTGAACAACAAGGTTTGATGTGTATATCATCTATGAACTAAATCTGCTGCAATGATATTTTAAAATTCAGGGATGCTACTGCAAATATTTTAATGCGTCGTGCACATATTCATCTTCGCCCAATTTAATTAACCGAATTACATCGGCAGGCAACTTTTTCACAACTTTTCCAGGGCAACCCAATACCATTGAAAAATCGGGAACAACCATGTTTTCGGTAACTAAAGCATGAGCGCCAATTACACAGCCATTACCAATTTTTGCGCCATTCATTACGGTTGCTCTCATTCCAATAAGATTGTTGTCGCCAATGGTGCAGCCATGCAAAATTGCTCCATGTCCAATAATATTTCCTTTACCTACAATAACTGGGCTGCCCGGATCTACATGAAAAATACAGCCATCTTGTATGTTGGTGCGCTCGCCAATAACCATTTTATCTAAGTCGGACCGCAACACTGCACCATACCATATACTTACATTGTCGCCCAATTCAATATCGCCAACCACCGTTGCATTGTGGGCAATAAAAACGTCTTTGCCTTTTTTTACTCTTGCCGAGAGTTCTTCAAAATATTTACTCATCAATACTGATTTGCCGCAAAAGTACATTTTCAACTATTTGCGTTTTAAGAAATCTTCTGTTTGGCGTATAAGTTATTGCTTACATTTGCCGCTTCAATTATGAAAAAAATATTTCTCGTAGTAAGTTTTTTGTATGCCGCAGTAGCATGCAACAGCGCAGGTGGCACCGGATACAAAATATCAGGAAACATTGTAAACACCACAGGCAGTGAAACTGTGATGCTTGAAAAATTAAGTCTTCAACAAGTTACAGTTATTGATTCGGCTGTGCTAAGTGCAAAAGGAGAATTCAAATTAAATGGAGCTGCAGATGGACAAGGGTTGTACCGCATTCGTTTGAAAAACAACCCACAGGTTTTTTGGATGATGCTGTTGGAAAACAAAGAGTTTACGGCAAATTTAGATGTGGAAAGCCCGTTGAAATCTTCCATAAAAGGTGCGCCAGCGCAAGATGAATTGCAGCAAACGCTGCATCAATTGCAGTCTTTTCAATTAGATATGCAAGGCTTGAATCAAGCATATATGATGGGGCAGCAAGGTATGTTGGCACAAGATTCTATGGAGAAAGTAGTTGCCCAGCTTAATACCAAAGGTGCAGCCATGAGCGATTATATTGTAAAAACAGCTACAACCGCCAAAAGTCCTTTTGTAGCTATGATTGCTGTAATGTCAGATGTTAATCGCTTTCAAAAAGAATTTTTGATTGTTACCAATCGTTTTGAAAAAGAATTGCCACAATCGCCATATACTGCCGAGTTAAAAGGTATAGCAGCACAAATAGAACAACAACGTATAGCGCAAGAAGCGCAGGCAAAGGCTACAGAAAATATTGCCGTGGGTAAACCTGCTCCAGATATTGATTTGCCTACTCCGGATGGTAAAAGTATTAAGTTGAGTTCGCTTAAAGGTAAATATGTTTTGCTTGATTTTTGGGCAAGTTGGTGTGGTCCATGCCGCAGAGAGAACCCTGCTGTGGTGGCAGCGTACAACAAGTTTAAAAACAAGGGCTTTACTGTTTACAGTGTATCGCTCGATAAAGAAAAAAATGCTTGGGTGAATGCAATTAAGGCTGATGGTTTGGTATGGGAAAATCATGTGAGCGATTTGCAGTTTTGGAACAGCACTGCTGCGCGCGCATACAATGTGCAAGGAATTCCGGCACAATTTTTACTTGATAAAGATGGGGTCATCATTGCACGCGATTTGCGTGGACAAGCTTTGGAAGATAAGTTGGCAGAGGTTATCAAATAATCAAAAAATCTTTTAGGTTTGCCGCCCACAAAAAATGGTCGGATGGCCGAGTGGCTAGGCTCAGCTCTGCAAAAGCTGCTACAGCGGTTCGAATCCGCTTCCGACCTCAACTTAAAGCGCTCAAATTGTTGCTCAGCAATAGTTTGAGCGCTTTTTGTTTTTGGGATTGCCCGTTTTTTATGTTAATGGTAAAAGTGTAGAGGGTGTTTTGTTTTGCTATCTTAGACCATGGAAATACTCCGACTGATTGCTCTTATACTTTCTTGCATTGTTGTTTTAAGGTTGCGTGGCTTGTGGTTGATAGGTTTCATATTGATTTGTTTTGGGTTGATAAAGTATAGCAACTATGATGTTAAATCATTTGCGGTTTTTTATTTGGGTGTAATTGGTGTTAAGTATTTTGTCAAACTATTGGCTGTAGGAAGCAATGAGTCGGCAAATAGCCCACGGAGTGATGAAGGAGATTTGGGAGATGATGAATAATATGATGCTGTTGCAATTGATGCTTATAGCATCTATGTTAAAGCGTTAGACTCCTTCAATTACAACCACAAACTCGCCTTTGGGTTCGTGTGTGCTAAAATGTTGCAGCACTTCGGTAACTGTGCCGCGCACAGTTTCTTCAAACATTTTACTTAGCTCGCGGCTCACACTCACTTTGCGCGATTCGCCAAAGTGCTTGATGAGTTCTTCCATCAATTTTACAATGCGATTGGGCGATTCGTAAAGAATGATGGTTCGTGTTTCGAGGCTAAGTTTTTTCAATGCAGTTTCTCTACCTTTTTTGTGGGGCAAAAAACCTTCAAAAACAAAGCTGCTACATGGTAAGCCCGAGTTTACCAAAGCTGGTACAAATGCAGTTGCACCGGGCAAGCACTCAACGGCAATATCTTCTTTTACACATTCTCTTACCAACAGAAACCCTGGGTCGGAAATAGCGGGCGTGCCGCCATCGCTTACCATACCAATGGTTTGCCCCGATTTGATGCGTTGGATAATTTGCGAAAGCGTGTGATGCTCATTAAATGCGTGATGCGCAATCATGTGCTTTTCTATGGCAAAATGATTGAGCAGTTTTTTTGTTTGGCGGGTGTCTTCGGCAAGTATCACATCCACTTCTTTCAACATACGCAATGCCCGAAGCGTAATATCTTCAAGGTTACCTATTGGCGTGGGAATGATAATCAGTTTAGACATGAAGCACAGAATGAGTTACCGAATGAGCAATGAGTTCCTAATTGCCATTTGTTGGTTTACTAAACCTCTGTAAGTTCAAATGTATAGCCTTCCATGATGGCATTGGCTAAAAGTTTTTTACAAGCTTCTTCTACTTGTTTTGTTGCTTCGTCTTTGTTGGCAGCACTCAATGTGATAGTGATGTGTTTGCCAATGCGCACATCTTGCACACCGGTATAATTCATTTTGTGCAAGCCATTGGCTACGGCTTTGCCTTGTGGATCGAGCAATTCTTTGTGAGGCATCACGTTTATTTCGGCACGAAAGTTCATTTCTTTATAAATGTTTGAATGATAGAAAGTAGTACGTAAAGCAAAACGCTTAACGGAACGGCTGCGAATTTAAGCGTTACAATCAACACCGCAACAAGTAAAAGAAATATGAACTGAATTTCGTTGCCTTTCCACCCAAACGACTTGAGTTTAAACGAAAACATGGGTATTTCGGCAATCATTAAAAAGCAAAGCACCGCAATAATACCGTAAAGGGTAAAAGGTTTGAAGATTACTTCGGAAAGCTCCAAACTGTTATTGAGAAAAACCAATAAAACCCCGGCTACAAAAATGGTAGCGGCAGGCGTAGCAAGCCCAATAAAGCCCGAAACTTGCCGTTGGTCTAAATTGAATTTAGCCAAGCGCAAAGCTGCAAAGATAGCGATAATGAAAGCCGGAGACGATAGCGCAAAATTACTTGACTCCTGCATGTTTACTGTTTCCCAGTACTGAAAAAGCAATTGGTAAATCACCACCGAGGGTAGCACCCCAAAGCTTACTACATCTGCTAAAGAATCTAACTCTTTACCTATGCCCTGCGGTGTTTTTAATGCCCGTGCAGCCATGCCGTCAAAAAAATCGGCTATTAGCGAAATGGCTATGCAAAAGGGTACCCAATCTAAATGAAAATTGAAAGCAAACACTATTGCCAAGCAGCCGCTGAAAAGGTTGATGAGCGTAAGAAAATTCGGAATGTTGAATAGCTGCATAGTAAATTATTGTTGTGCTGCGGGTAGGGTTTTTACGGCAAGTGTAAGCCTGCTGATGCAAACTAATTTATCTTGCTCGTTGGTAATTTTTATCTCCCATATCTGAGTGGTGAACCCCAAATGGATTGGCTTTGCCACACCATATACAAAACCTTCTTTTGCCGAGCGCACATGGTTTGCGTTAATTTCTAAACCCACCACCATCTGCTTGCCAAATTCTACACATAAACTACCGGCAACACTACCCAAAGTTTCGGCTAAAACACAACTTGCACCACCATGAAGAATGCCAAATGGCTGCCGTGTTCTATCGTCCACAGGCATTTTAGCTTTTAGATAATCATCGCCTGCCTCAATCATTTCAATGCCCATAGCATCGCTTGCGCCTTTGCCGCGCCAGCCGTTTAAAAAATCTAACTCCGGTTTGGTTTTCCAAATAGACATACTTTATTATTTGTAGCTGCGAATATGCTTTAAATCGGCCTAATGCCTAATGGATTACCTTGTTTTAAGTGCCTTATAATGGTAGCAGGGGATTGTTTTTACTTTTTCCCAGCAGCCGTATTTCCTTTTCTTATCATTGCATCTTGTTTTTTTATGGAAAAGAAAAAGAAAATTGCTGTAATTGGTGCCGGACCCGCAGGCGTAACTGCTGCGCATGAATTGGTAAAATATGGCGCAGAGGTAGATTTGTTTGAAGCCTCAGAATCTGTTGGCGGAATGGCAAAATCTATTAAGCTGTGGGATTACATTGTAGATATTGGGCCGCATCGTTTTTTTAGCAACGATACGCGAATAAACAAAGCTTGGTTAGAAGTTGTGGGCAATGATTATGAAATGGTGGACAGGCTTACACGCATTTATTATAAAAAGAAATTTTTCTACTATCCGTTAAAAGCATTCAATGCTTTGGGCAATTTGGGTGTGTTTGAGGCGGCATTATGCTTTTTAAGTTATTTAAAAGAAAAAGTGAAGCCAACACCCGAAGACGGTTCGTTTGAAAACTGGGTGAGTGGGCGTTTTGGCAGCAGGTTGTTTGGTATATTTTTTAAAACATATACCGAAAAACTATGGGGTATTTCGTGCAAAGAGTTAGATGCAGATTTTGCAGCACAGCGTATTAAAAAACTTTCGTTGGGCGAAGCAATTAAAAATGCAATTTTTGGTGGAAGCGGGAATAAGCATAAAACTCTGGTAGATCAATTTGCCTACCCCTTGGAAGGCACAGGAATGGTGTACGAAAGAATGGCAAATATTATTGCCGATAAAGGTAGTAGAGTGCATCTTAATGCACCAGTGCAGCGAGTTTTGACGCGCAACAATGTTGCTTATGCTCTTGAACTTGCCGATGGAACAGTGCAGGAATACGACCACATAGTTTCTTCGATGCCCATGACATTGCTGCTGCAACGCTTGCCAGAAGTGCCTGACGACATTTTAGAAAAAAGCAAACAGTTGCGTTTCCGAAACACCATTATTGTTTACCTTTTGGTAGATGGCAAAGATTTGTTTCCAGATAATTGGCTGTATGTGCATTCACCCGATTTGTTGATGGGTAGAATTACCAATTTCAGAAATTGGGTTCCGCAACTTTATGGCGATAAACAAGGTTCAATTATGGCATTAGAGTATTGGTGCTATGACGAGGATGATTTTTGGAAATGGAGCGATGAAAAGCTAATTGAACTTGCAAAAGTGGAATTACAAAAAACCGGATTGGTAAAAAACGCTCCAGTTACCGAAGGTAGTGTTTATCGTATCCCCAAATGTTACCCGGTTTATGGCAGAGGTTACAAAGATGTGCTAACACCTGTTGAAGGTTATTTGCGCACTGTTGGCAATTTAAGTTTGATTGGGCGATATGGCTCTTTTAAATACAACAACCAAGACCATTCTATTTTGATGGGTTTGCTTGCAGCTGAAAATATTATGAAAGGCACTAAGCACGACCTTTGGGAAATAAATACAGACTACGAAACTTATCAAGAGACCTCCACCATTACCAAATCGGGCTTGCATAAAGACTAAGATGGCCACAGCAAAAAAGATTACGACAAGAAAAGCCGACCCAAAGGAATCGCAGTCATTACAGATTCCAAACGTTGTGTTGTGGTTGGTTTGGGCACTTTATAGTGCTGTTGTGTTGTACACTACATCCAATCACGAGCCTTGGCGCGATGAAGCACAAAGCTGGTTGATTGCAAGGGATAACTCGTTGCTTGGCTTGTTTCAATATTTGCCAAATGAAGGGCATCCGCCTTTGTGGTATTTGCTATTGATGCCATTCGCAAAACTTGGTTTTGCATATAGCACTATCAATGTTATTCACAACCTTATTGTAATTGCTTTTGCATGGCTTTTATTGTTTAAAAACAACATCAATTTTGTATTGAAAGTTGCATTGCTTTTTTCGTATTTTTTTATTTACGAGTATGCCGTTATTGCCCGAAATTATTCTATTGTGGCATTAATTTTGGCAGGCATTGGAGCTATGTACGCAAAGCGATTTGAAAAGCCATTGCTGTATGCTTTGCTCATCTTTCTTTTATTTCAAACAAATGTGTTGGCATTTTGCACCGGTGTGGGTTTAGGAGCAATCTTTTTTTTAGAAATGATTGAAGAAAAAAAGTGGCAACCCAAAAACTTTGTTGCGCTTGCTATTATGGCTGTTGGTGCTTTGGCTATGATTGTACTTTTGCTAAGTGCGGGAATGAAAAGCAGTTACTCCAAAGAATCAACTGATAAGTGGTTTACTGTTTTTGAAACTTTTGGCAGCGCAATGACATTGAATGCCGCAAACGGACAATTGGGTTTGGCGGCTTATGTAGTTATCGTGTTGAGTTTTATTCGCAAGCCTAAGGCACTTATTTTTATCTTGATTGCTACTGCCGGATTTCTTTATTTGGCTTTGTATCAGTTTCAAGGCACCACTCGCCATCATGGTTTTTTACTTATCTTTTTGTTGGGTGCTTTTGTTATTGCGGCACAATACAAACCTTGGCAAAAGTTGGAAAAATATAAGTGGATTGATTTATCGGGAATAGTTGTTTTTGTTGCCCTGCTTTCGTTTCAAGTATTAAAGGCAACAGATTTTATTGGGGTAGAAAACGAAAAGAATTTCTCTGATGCGAAAAATGCCGGTGAATTTATAATGAAGAACAATTTGGATAAATACACCATTGTAGGACACACTTCTTATGCGGCATCGGCAGTGGCACCATATTTACCCATTGGCAAACCAATTTGGTATGCCGACCAAAAGCGCAATGGCACTTTTGTTTTTTTAGATACTGTTTTCTTTAATAATTACTTTAAGTATAGTGCCGATTATGCACCATACATTGTGCAAGAAACTTTCCAAAATAAAGATAGCGTGTTGTTGCTGATGAGTATGCCAATTCAACATCCCGAGTTTTTGAAACAGTGGCAAATGATTTATCGCACTACCGAGGAGCCGATTAAACGCGATGAAATATTTTTCATCTACCGCAGAAATTTCTAATGAAGAAAGTACTGTTTTTTTTCGCTTTCTGTCTTTTGTTTACTGTGTTTGCGCATGCCGCACCACCCGATACTTTAAAGTATTTTGATGGTTCATTCAAATCTTTGAAGCGCGAAGCGGTTCGGCTAAAACAACCTTATGCTTTGTTGTTTGGCGCAAGTTGGTGCGCACCATGCCATGCTTTGAGGCGCGATGTGCTAAACAACGATGTAATAGCATCGTTTGCCAATAGCCATTTTTTAATAAAATACATTGATCTTGAAAGTTTTGAAGGCTTGGAAGTGAATAACGAATTCAAAGTAAATCAATTGCCTGCCATGTTGTTTTTTGATGCAAACGGAAAAAAGATTGATGAGATAATTGGATTGGTAGAAGTGAATCAGATGTATAAGCGAATGCGCATCAATTCGGGAATTCCAATAAGCAGAGTGTACGAAACAATTTCTAACGATACTATTGAGGAGTAATTTGTGTACGTTTCACTAAGTACAAATGCAAAAAAGCCCGGTGCGTGTAGCAACCGAGCTTCAAAATAAGTTTGTTAGTTTGTTTTACATTTCGCTGAAAACAGAAGCAGTGCTTTGTCTTGCATTTGTTCTATCTGTATTCGCTTTTTCAATATCGCCAAGTTGCGAGTAAAGTAAGCTGCGCTCTAAATAGTATTCGCCTCTTTTGCTGCCACTGCTCATTTCAATCATTGCACTTAGGCTTTCAATTGCTTTTTCGGTTTTGTTCATCTGCACATACAAGTCATACATTTTTACGTGAATCAACAAATTGTTTTTCTTGTAAGGTAAAGCTTTGCTAAGGTTTTCAATTGCTGCATCGTACCATTTTAATGATGCTTGCGCCAATCCTAAATAGTAGAATGTTTCGCCATCGCCTCCTGTTAGTGATACATAGCTTTTGAATGACTTTACTGCATATTCATGTACACCGGCACGATAGTATATTAGACCTAAGTAATATTGAATATTCTTAAAGTTGTTGCCAACCATTTCTACATCTTCGAAGTCAGATTTTGCGGCATCCATGTCGCCATTGTCAAGATGCAAAACTCCGCGTTCGTACAATGCTTCGGCAGCGGGTTTTAAATTGATGGCACGTGTAAAATCTGCAATTGCATCTTCCGGTCGCTCTAAATTTTTATTTACTAATGCGCGCAGATAAAAATATTTGTATCGGTCGCTTGCCTCAGATATTGCTGCGTTTAAGTTGTTAAGCGCTTCTTCATAATTACCCGATTGAAAAGCTTGTTCGCCTTTAACATACGCTTCTTCGTGTGTAAAAGCCGGTGTGGCATAAGATGAAAGTGCAAAAGCTACAATTGAAAGTGTGGTGAATAGCTTATTCATAAAATTGTATTATTAGTTACCCACCTTTACGATAAACAGCAGTAAATGTTACATTGCAGCACAACAAACGATTCTTTTATGTTTGTTTGTGCTATAAAATAAAATTGCAATGCAGTTTTTTACGAAATCTTTTTTCAGGTTTTTTGATGAACTTGAAAGTAACAACAACAAAGTGTGGTTTGATGCAAATCGCAGTTTATACGAAGCGCATGTAAAGCAACCTTTCAAAGAGTTGGTAACATCGGTTACCGATATGTTGGCTAAAGATTTGCCCGAGATAAACAGAAACATTCCCAAGGCGATTTTTCGTATCAATAAAGATATTAGATTTTCAAAAGATAAGTCGCCCTATAAAAATAATGTAGCTGCGGTGTTTTCTAGAACCGGCACGCGCGATATGGAGTATCCGGGTTTTTACATTCACATTGGCAACAGTGAAATTTTTGTTGGCGGAGGAATGTATATGCTCGATAAATTGCAGTTGGCAAAAGTTAGGCAAGAAATTTATTACAATCCCGAAGCATTTAAGAAAATTATTAGCGATAAAAAGTTGAGCGGTATTTATGGCGAGCAGAGAGGTGAAAAAAATAAGATGCTGGAGCCCGATTACAAAGAGTTTGCCAAAGAACAACCATTGATAGCCAACAAGAGTTTTTATTATATGGCAGAATTGAAAAAGGGAGAAACTATGGTTGATGGATTTGATGAAATCTTATACAGGCAGTATTTTAAACCTCTATATCGCTTCAATGCTTTTTTACTTTCTGCATTACGCAACGATTAAAATATGAAACTGCTCATTTGTTATAATGCCGCTTTGCAAATCAATACTACCATCGAGTGGTTACATGCCAATGCAGAAAAACACTCCGATAGTTTTTTTAAAACACCACAACACGAAATCACTTTGCTCGAAATGGGTTATGGTGGTTTTCAAGTAGGTTTTCATATTGCCAATCATCTTGCTCATGGTCAGTATCATTTAGCATTGAAGGTGAGTTTTTCAAATGCATTTAAAGATGGAATAGTGGTAGGCGAGGTGTTAAATGTAATAAATGACAAACCTGCCGATACCGGTATTTTAGAAGAAGATGGTTTTAAGGATTTGTATGATTTGAAGCTGCTTTCAACGGATGATGAACCGCACCAAATGGGTGGCTTTGTAAACAAAACCAATGCGTATTTGAATGTTTTTTTGCCATACCGAAAGGTACTTTCGCTTACCACAAATACAGCTTCAAATGATGCAGCATTGCGCACTTCGCGAGTGGCAAAATACAATCCGCATATAGAAACTAATGATGGAATAAATTTTGCGTACACATGTTTATACAAAAGGCAGTCTTTTTATCATCTAAGCGCAGTTGAGCAAAGTTTTGTTTCGGGCGAAAAAAATAAAGAACTTGCACACAAGAATCTTAATAACGCTTTAATAGAAATTATTCAAAAAATATAGTAAGTATGGAAGTAACTGCAATACACCCCGATGTAGCAATGTATCGCGAAGCACAGGCAAAAACCGATGCGGAATTTCAAAACCGGGTGAACAATACTTTGCTCTTCAATCTTTTTCTTTTAAAAGCTTTGCCAATGGGTTTTATTGCGGGGTTGAAAGTAAAATCGTTGAGTGTAGAAAAATGCGAAATAACGGTGCCGTACAAGTGGGTGAATAAAAATCCATTTAGCTCTACCTATTTTGCTGTACTTGCTATGGCTGCGGAAATGAGCAGCGGCATGATGAGTATGATGGGGACAATAAAATCGAAACCATCGGTAGCGGTGTTGGTAACGGGTATTGAAGCTGAGTTTGTAAAGAAGGCAACAACCATTACAACTTTTACTTGCGAAGATGGAAGATTGATTCGCGATGCAATTGAACTGGCGATTTCATCGGGCGAGGGCACTACTTGCCGAACGGTTTCAACCGGTGTGTCGAAAGACGGAGTTGTGGAAGCACGTTTTTGGGTTACATGGAGTTTTAAAAAACGCGGGAAATAGCAAGCCTAAAACTGCTTTAAATAAACATAGTCGGAAATGATAGAACCCTGGTCGCCAGTAGTGGTTGCGCTCATAAGCAGATAGCCTTTCTTTTTCATTTCGTTTAGTACTGCGGTTATTTTTTTCAAGTTGTCGGGTTCGGTTTTTTCGCTGAATGCACCAAGTTCAACAATTTCTTGTTTGCCGTCTTCGTAAGTGATAAAAATTTTGGAACCAACATAATAAGCACCCGATGCTACAAATTTATTAGCATCAAAAACACGCACTAGCGCATACCCGCCTTGCTGATTTTTTTGAGCATAAGTTGCTAATGAAAAAACTGCCAACAGCAACACAAAAAAGATTTGTTTAATCATCGTACTTTACTTTTTAAGTTCTTTTCTAATTCTTCAATGCGTTGTTGTTGTTCCTGTATTGCCTTCAGCAAAATAGCCGAAAACTTTGCATAGTCAATCCCCCATAGTTCTTTGCTTTCATCTTTGGGTTTGTGTACTGCTTCCGGAAACAATTTGTACAACTCTTGAGCATTAAATCCAAAATCTTTAACGATAGCAAGTTCGCTAAATTGTAATTTTCCTTTTGCATCAAAACTTTGGTCGAGCAAAGTGTAATTGTATGTTTTTACTTGCTTCACTTTTTCTAAAACTGGTGGGTATGATGTAAAGTCGCGTTTTATTCTGGCATCGCTTACATTTGTAAAACTTGTGCCATAAAATCTTCCATCGCCTTCTATTCTTCCAATAAGTTGTTCGGTGCCTGCATTGCTGTATCGCCTAAAGTAAAAACCACGGTCGGTGTTTTGAGAGGCCGCAACTTGATTGTGCGATGTGCTGTTCCAAAAATCTACACCGCTGGTTCCGGCAGTACGGTTGATGCCAATAACTAAAGTTCCTACCCCGTTTATCCAAGTGCTGCCCGGTGGTTGGGCGGTTACGCTTGGGTCGTTGTTGAAGCCGCCAAATGCACTAAAGCCACCGGTGGCGCTAAACATAGTATTGTTCTCGTCTGCCTGTGGCGGAAGAATAGTTGGGTATGCATTGTCTCTGATACGCAAGTTTCCGTTTGCTGCATTAAATCGCGCGCGAATGGTGTTGTTGGTTCTAAAAACCAAGTCGGCAGCATCGGTAGTACCAATAAAATTAGTGCCCGAGTTAATAGCGCTATTGCCTGTTATTCGCCAAAAAATTCCGTTGCCGTTGTCGGGTGTCCAATTGCTTCCATTCCATGTTAATACGGTGTTTGTGGTAGGTGCAGTATTAGCCACGGGGTTGCCCTGTAATGCAACCACAGTTGGGTTGGGGTAGTTGCCCGATAAGTCGCCTGCTGCTGCACCCAACGGACCAGTTGCTCCAGTTGCGCCTTGCGTGCCTTGAATTCCTTGCAGCCCGGGTGTGCCCTGTGTTCCGGCTATTCCTTGCTGCCCTGGAATTCCTTGTGGCCCAGTATCGCCTGTTATTCCTTGTAGCCCTTGAATTCCTTGTGGACCGGTGTCGCCAGTTATTCCTTGCTGTCCGGCATTACCAGTTGCTCCTTGTAAACCCTGCGCCCCCGGCAGCCCTGCATTGCATAACGAAACCCATTGAGTTGTATTTGTTCTGTAAAAAAAGAAACAAGCCGAATCGGTGTCGAATACCATCAGTCCGTTAGCAGGATTTGCAATTGCTAATCGCTGTACACTATTCAAGCGGGGTACTAAAATGCCTTTATCTTGCGCAGATAACTCTAACACCGATGATGCATCGGGTG
>CAZYXR010000009.1:0-9208 GCA_964650845.1 uncultured Chitinophagaceae bacterium | reverse complement strand
TTTTGCGCTAACAACACATTGCTGCTTATAAAAACAGTGATTGCCAATAAACTGATTCGGTTCATCATTTTTTTGAACGTGGATTTTTACATAAAAGCATTTAAACCCGTAACATCTTGCCCGGTTATCAGGAGATGAATGTCGTGTGTGCCTTCGTAAGTAATTACAGTTTCTAAGTTCATTAAGTGGCGCATGATTGGATACTCGCCTACTATTCCCATGCCACCAAGTATTTGGCGCGATTCGCGGGCAATATTCAAAGCTATTTCGCAGCTGTTGCGTTTTGCCATACTTATTTGTGCAGGTGTAGCTTTGCCTTCATTTTTTAAAGTGCCCAAGCGCCATACCAATAACTGAGCTTTTGTGATTTCTGTAATCATTTCGGCCAGCTTTTTTTGCTGTAATTGAAACCCTGCAATTGGTTTGCCAAACTGTATTCTTTCTTTTGCATAGCGCAGTGCAGTATCATAGCAATCTAATGCCGCACCAATTGCGCCCCATGCTATGCCATATCGCGCTGTAGAAAGGCAACCCAGCGGCCCTTTCAAGCCTTCAACGTTTGGCAATAGATTTTCTTTTGGAACTTTTACATTGTCGAACACCAACTCGCCAGTTGTGGATGCGCGCAAGCTCCATTTGCCGTGCATGGTTGGTGTAGAAAATCCTTCCATTCCTCTTTCTACCACAAGCCCTTTTATTTTACCGTTTTCATCTTTTGCCCACACTACTGCAATATCGGCAAATGGTGCGTTCGAAATCCAAATTTTTGCACCATTCAGCAGATAATGATCGCCTTTATCTTTGATGTTTGTTTCCATACCAGCGGGGTTGCTGCCGTGGTTTGGCTCAGTTAAACCAAAACAGCCAAACAATTCGCCTTTGCCTAATTTAGGTAAATACTTCATGCGTTGTTCTTCGCTGCCATATTTGTAAATAGGGTACATTACCAACGAGCCTTGAACCGAGGCGGTAGAGCGAATACCTGAGTCGCACCGCTCTAATTCTTGCATGATGATTCCATACGATATTTCGTCTAACCCACCACCGCCATATTTGGCCGGAATGCTGGGGCCAAAAGCTCCTATTTCGCCTAAGCCGCGAACGATGTGGCGAGGAAATTCTGCGCGTTGAGCATAATCTTCAATAATTGGGCTTAGTTCTTTTTTTACCCAATTGCGAACGCTTTCGCGAATTAGCTTCTGTTCGTTGGTTAATAAATCATCTATTAAATAATAGTCGTGGTGCTGATATAAATCCTGGCGCATGTTTTTTTATTAGGCTTCAAACCTATGTAATTAAGCTGCAACAAGCAAGGGCGATAACTATTGCTTTTTATGATGTATGGTGTTTTGCTTGGCTCACTGCGTTTTTTTGCAGGTGGAATTTATTCGGCTCATAAATCTTCAAAACCTTTAGGTTTGCATCATGCAATTAACTGAATTAACCGCCATTTCGCCTATTGACGGTCGCTACCGTAGCAAAACGGCTGCTTTAGCAAATTACTTTTCTGAATACGCGCTGATTCGTTACAGGGTGTGGGTAGAAGTTGAATATTTACTTGCTTTAGGTGGTGCAATTGATGTGCTAAACCCTATCGGTAAATACGCTGAAGATTTACGCAATATCTATTTGAATTTTACTGAAAGTGATGCCGAAAAAATTAAAGCCACCGAAAAAGTTACAAACCATGATGTGAAGGCGGTAGAATACTTTTTAAAAGAGAAGTTGGATGAACTTGGATTGAGTGATTACAAAGAGTTTGTTCATTTTGGTTTGACTTCGCAAGACATTAATAATACTGCAATTCCACTTTCGTACAAAGAAGCAAATGAGCAGCAAGTATTACCCGCTGTAAAAAACTTGATTGATAGTTTGAAGCAATTGGTAACCCAATGGAGTAAAGTGCCAATGCTTGCACACACACATGGGCAGCCGGCTTCGCCTACTGTATTGGGAAAAGAAATAATGGTTTTTGTAGAGCGATTGGAAAAGCAAGTAGCCGAATTGGAGCGCATTCCGTATGCAGCAAAATTTGGTGGTGCTACCGGCAATTTCAATGCGCATCATGTTGCTTATGGTGCAGTAAACTGGGTAGCCTTTGCCAACGATTTTGTGAACAATAAATTAGGATTAAATCGAAGTGTTTATACTACTCAAATTGAGCATTACGATTATCTCGCAGCTTCGTTTGATGCTTATAAACGCATCAACAATATTCTTATTGATTTTTGTCGCGATATGTGGACTTACATCAGTATGGAATATTTTAAGCAAAAAACTAAAGCGGGCGAAATTGGCAGTAGTGCCATGCCGCATAAAGTAAATCCTATTGACTTTGAAAATGCCGAAGGGAATTTAGGTGTTGCCAATGCACTTTTCGAGCACCTTGCTGCTAAACTGCCAGTGTCGCGATTGCAACGCGATTTAACCGACTCTACGGTGTTGCGCAACATTGGTGTGCCTGTGGCGCATACGCTAATAAGTTTATCTTCAATAGAAAAAGGCTTATCGAAATTGCTGTTGAATGAGGCTAAACTGAATGAAGACTTGGAAGGTAACTGGGCTGTGGTTGCCGAAGCAGTGCAAACAATTTTGCGTAGAGAAAACTACCCCAATCCTTATGAAAAACTAAAAGAGCTTACTCGTGGCAACACTATCAATAAAGAAAGTATTCAATTGTTTATTGAATCGTTAGATGTGAGCGATAAAATAAAAGATGAATTGCGAAAAATTTCTCCGCATTCTTATACTGGCGTTGGATTGTGATTTGACTTTCTTTGTTTGTTGAAATATATTTTTAGATTTGTCTAAAAATTAAAGGTGTCGCACAAGTCATTAGAGGAAGTTCACGGCAGTATTGATACTACACAAACAAGCAATTGGTATAAAAGACTTTTTCTTTTTATTGGACCGGCATTTTTAGTAGCAGTAGGCTACATGGATCCCGGCAACTGGGCAACAGATATTGCTGGAGGTAGCAAATATGGCTACTCGCTGCTGTGGGTGCTTTTGATGAGTAATTTGATTGCGCTTTTGTTGCAGAGTTTTTGTGTGCGAATTGGAATTGTGCGCGGCAAAGACTTAGCTCAGTTAAGCCGCGAAACGTATTCAAAACCAGTAAATTTTTCACTTTACATTTTAGCGGAAATTGCCATTGCGGCCTGCGACCTTGCCGAGGTTTTGGGTATGGCAATTGGTTTGAATTTGTTGTTTGGCATACCGTTGTTGTGGGGTGTTGGCATTGCGGTGTTAGACACCTTTATAATTCTGTATTTACAAAGTAAAGGAATGCGTTATCTCGAAGCGTTTATTCTGGCTTTAGTTGCCATCATCAGCCTTTCGTTTTTTGCCGAGTTGTACTTTGCAAAACCACATTTAAGCGAAGTAGCATCAGGTTTTTTACCTTCTATAAAAGATAAAGGTGCATTGTATATTGCGATAGGAATTATTGGTGCAACAGTGATGCCTCACAATTTGTATTTGCATTCATCGCTGGTGCAAACCCGCAGAAACAAAAAGGATGAAGCCGGAATGAAACAGGCAATCAAATACAACATTATTGATTCTGCCATTGCACTGAATGCTGCATTTTTTGTGAACGCTGCAATTTTAGTTTTAGCAGCAACGGTGTTTTACAAACAAGGTTATCACGATGTGGTTGAAATACAAGATGCCTATCGAATGCTTGAGCCATTGCTTGGCGAAAAACTCGCACCAATGTTGTTTGCCATTGCCTTGATTGCTGCCGGGCAAAGCTCTACAATTACCGGAACGCTTGCCGGGCAAATTGTAATGGAAGGTTATTTGGATTTGCGCATAGCACCGTGGCTGCGCAGGCTGATAACACGCATGATTGCTGTTGTGCCAGCGGTATTAGTAATATACTTTTTGGGCGAGGATAAGGTAGGAGATATGCTCATTTTCAGTCAAGTACTGCTTAGCTTGCAATTGGGCTTTGCGGTTATTCCACTCATACATTTTGTGAGTGATAAAGCTAAAATGGGTGTGTTTACTATTTCAACCCTTACAAAAATATTGGCATGGGTTGCTGCTGCCATTATTATTGGTTTGAATTTTCAATTGGTGATTGAAACCATTGCAGAATGGAGAACCCTGCTGCCGCAACAGTGGCTTTATTATGGTGTTATCTTGCCTATTATCACTGCTTCAGTTCTTTTGTTGTTGTACATAATTGTGTCGCCATTTATTGGTCGAAAAGAAACAGAAGCGAAAAACCTGCCACATGGAACGGCAGCAAATCTTCCATTGATAAGTGCTAAAACCTATAACAGAATTGGAATTTGTGTTGATTTTTCGAGTAGTGATGTAAAGGCAATTGAGCATGGAATTGCTCAAGGCAGTAGTTTTTCTGAATATTTTTTAATTCACGTTACCGAAAGTGCCGGAGCGCGCGCTGTTGGTATAGAAATTAGCGATTATGAAACTTCTGAAGACTGGAAACAACTACAGTTGTATGTAGCAAGTTTGAAAATACAAGGTTACAAAGTTGATGCGCAATTGGGTTTTGGCAATCCAGGAAAATCTATTCCCCGCCTTGCCGAAATGTTGAATTTAGAAATGCTTGTGTTGGGTAGCCACGGCCACAATACTTTTTATGACTTACTGTATGGCGAAACTATTACCGAAGTGAGGCACCGCGTTAAATGTCCTGTATTGATTGTATAGTTATAAATTCAACAGTTGATTGGTGAAGTCGGTATAGTTTTTTTCGGCATTGTAGTTTTCGTTCCATGTTGCAAAAGCATTGCTATTGAATACTTCTTTTTCCTCGGCATTCAAACCGATGAATTTTTCGATTGCACTCGCCACTTCGGCAGGTTCAGGATTGGCAGAAAGCAATAGACCGTTAAAATCGTTTTTTATTATTTCGCTTACCCCTCCAACATTAGTTGCTATCACCGGAATTGAGTAACTAAGTGCTTCCATAATTGATACCGGCAACCCCTCAAACTCACTTACATTTATGAATAAATCAACCTTATTGGTTGAATAAAAATCATGGATTTGGACATTGGTTACCTGCCCTTTAAATTCAAACTCAATAGCACTTGATGAGAGTTTTTCCATTGCTAATGATTGAAGCTTATTGGTAAGCGGACCTCCCCCAAAATGTCTCCAAACAATTGACACATCTTTTAAGTGCGACAATGCCTCCACAATTAAGTGTACTCTTTTTAAAGGTATAATGCTTGAACAACTGACAATGTGAAACTTGCCGCAATTCTTCAACTCAGCATGTTTTCGCTTTAAAGTACCAAGCCTTGAAATTTGAATTTTCTCTTTTGCACCGGTGAACTTTCTGAGATACTCCTGGCCGTTTTGCGATATGGCATAGCAAGTATTCAATGAATCAAACAACAACTTTCGGAATGGCAGGTAAGGCGGGTTGTGCCTTTCAAAATAAACATCCCAGCCGTGTGCCCGCGAAACAATCTTTGCTTCAGGATGCTTGTTTTTAAACAAGCATAAACCCAATGCCATATTGTTGAGCCAGTAAGAATAAAAGACCGCATTGCATATGTCTATCTTTTCGCGCTCTACTAATACTGAAATATACTTGGATGTGCTGAGTGCTTTTGAATAGGCGCTAACACATGACTGAATAATCTTGAGAGGAGCAACTCCTTTAGAAAAAACCATTGTTTCATTTAAAACTTCGAGCCAATCAACATGGATAATACCATTTACCTTTTCCTGTGTTGTTGTGTTGTAAGGCAGGTAATGCACAACAACATTTTCGCTAACATGCCTTGCTTCACTTGACGTAGGGCTGTTTGACAGGATATGAATTTTATCAAACGATTCAGAAAGAAAGGAAAACTCTGCTTCAATAAAAGCCTCTTCTTTTCCATAAGGAAACGATGAAGTGAAAAAAAACAGCGTTTTATTTGACATATTTGCCGCCAAAATAAGATTGCTCATCGTATTGCAAAGAGTTTTAATTTTGGCTTATGACTTTTCGCCTTATGTTTCTATTGGGGCGCAGCGCCCGGAGAGTTGGCTCAGACATTTTCCGGATTTAGGTATAGACACCACTGTTGTTACAAGGCATTGGAACGATAACACTAAAACCTCAATCGACTACATCAGACCATCAGCTAAACAAGCTATTGAAACTACTGAACTCAGTAACTTGGCGCGGGTTGTCAGGGTTCCGTTTCAACCAAATTTCAGAGATAAAATCATCATAAAATATGGGCTTAATCGATTTGTTTTTTTTAGAAGAATCCTTTCCATTTTGTTTTCAGTCGGCAAATTTTTCTCTTTGAAGATAGACGATACCGCATCAATATATAGTGCTGCTGATGAATACTTAAGCAAAAACAAAGTGGATGTAATCATCGCTACAGGTGAGCCGTTTATATTGTTTAAACACGCAAATAAATTGTCGGCAAGGCATCAAATACCTTGGGTAGCCGACTTTCGCGATTGCTGGTCAGTCTCTCCCATGCGCAGCAATGGCGGAATCATCAGTAGGTTTGTAAACAAGATATTCAGAGGCATTGAGCAGAAGGTTGTAAGCAGTGCAAGTTTTATAACAACTCCATCTCCTTCATATAAATATCTTCTTGAAAAAATTCATCCGGGTAAGGATGTTGAAGTTGTTTACAATGGTTACAATGCAGATGTATTTGAAGAAATTGGAAATGTGAATGCAGACGAAGATGTATTTGAAATTGCGTATGCGGGAATTCTATACGAACACCAACAACTCGAAATGTTTTTGGATGGCTTAAAATTGTTTTTGGATAAAGTTGATAGGAGTAAGGTACGAGTCATCTTTTATGGTATTGCGTTTTATGATGACATGACGAGCAGGATATTAAATTACGATACATCATTAAATGAGCTGATAGTTATTACAGAGCGGTTTTCATACCCGGAGGTAATGAAGAAACTAAAAAAAGCTGATGTATTGTTGTTGCTATCCAATGAAGGTGCAAACTGGCTTAACGCAAAGGTATTCGATTATATAGCATTGGAACGTCCTGTTTTGTTGGTCAAAAATGATAAGGGTATTCTAAGGGATATTTTGAATAGGTGCGAAACAGGCTTTATTGCTTCTTCGTCTGTTGAAGTGTCAAATCATCTTCAGTTTATTTGTCAAAACTATTTTGTTGAAAGGAGAGCATTCCCTGCTCCGGTAAACTATGATTTTTTCAGCCGGAGCAATCAGGCGATGATATTTGTAAACCTATTGAAACAGAAAATAAAAAATAACTGATGTGCGGCATAGCAGGCTTTTTTTCTACACAAAACACCATTGCATCCGATGAGTTGAAGTTGATGACTAACTCAATGCCGCATCGTGGTCCCGATGCTGCCGGATACTACTTGAATGCTTCAAACACCTTGGGTTTGGGGCATCGCAGATTGAGCATCATAGATTTGAGTGCCGCAGCCAACCAACCCATGTATTCGCAAAACGGCAGATATGTAATGGTGTTTAATGGCGAAGTTTTTAACTTTCAAGAAATTGCAAGCGATTTAAAAATCCAGTGCAAAACGCATTCCGATTCTGAAGTTATTTTAGAAGCCTTTGTACTGGAAGGAGTTAAAGCAGTTGAGCGTTTCAATGGCATGTTTGCTATTGCTATTTATGATATTCAAGATGATTTGCTTTATCTGTTTCGCGATAGGTTGGGTGTTAAGCCGATGAATTATTTTCATTACGAAACCACATTTGCATTTGGTTCCGAGTTGAAGAGTTTGGTGCAAAGTTCTTTTGTAAAACAACACATCAAAATCAACAAAGCGGCTATCTACAATTTTCTTTATTTGGGTTATGTGCCCGAGCCACATAGCATTTACACCAATGTGTACAAGTTGCCGGCAGGTAGTTTTGCGATAGTTAAGAACGGTGTTGTAGAAATTAACTCGTATTGGAAACCCGAAGAAAAAGTAACAGCAGGTACTTTACAAAATTTTGATGAAGCCAAAAAACAATTGAACGATTTAATGCTTTCGTCTGTAAAGTATCGCATGATAAGTGATGTGCCATTCGGTGCATTTTTAAGCGGTGGAATAGACTCAAGTTTAGTTACAGCAATGGCGCAACGCAATAGCAGCACGCCTGTAAAAACTTTTTCAATTGGCTTTAAAGAAGCCACCCATAATGAGGCGAAATTTGCCAAGCAAGTTGCGCAGCATTTAGGAACCCAGCATACAGAGTTCATTGTAAATGAAAGTGATGCCTTAGAACTTATTGATAAAATATTTACTGCTTATGATGAGCCTTATGCCGACTCATCTGCCTTGCCCACTATGTTGGTGAGTAAACTTGCCAGGCAACATGTAACTATGGTGCTTTCGGGCGATGGCGGAGACGAACTTTTTCATGGTTATGGCGCTTACACTTGGGCAAGTCGTTTAGATAATCCTTTTGTGAAAACTCTACGCAAACCAATTGCTGGTTTTCTTTCAATGAGTAACAACACATTAAAACGAGGCGCGCGTGTTATTAACTACAAAAACGAAGCGCATTTAAAGAGTCATATTTTTTCGCAAGAACAATATTTTTTCAGTGAAAATGAATTGAATGATTTGCTACTACAAAATACGGAAAGTGAAGTGCTGATGAATGAAAGTGTAGCAACAGCGCGCAAACTATCGGTAGTGGAAAGTCAAGCATTGTTTGATATTCGCTATTATTTAAAAGATGATTTATTGGTGAAAGTAGATAGAGCAACCATGCAGTATTCATTGGAGGCTCGCACACCATTTTTAGATTATAGAGTGGTGGAGTTTGCATTAAATGTTCATGAACGCTTAAAAATCAAAAACGGAGTTGCTAAGCATTTGTTGAAAGAAGTATTGTATGATTATGTACCTCGCGAAATTTTTAATCGTCCAAAGTGGGGTTTTGCTATTCCGCTTGCAAAGTGGATGAAAGGAGAGTTGGGTTACATAGTTTCAGATTGGCTTAGCGATGAAAATGTTGTTGAAGCAAAGATTGTAAAGCTGCATGTTGTAAAGCAATTGAAAGCAAGATTTGCAGCGGGCGAAATGTATTTGTACAACCGTCTTTTTGCGCTTGCGCTATTACATAAATGGATAAAAGATTATGCAAGTAAGTAGCCGGCACGTGCTTTATCTTTCGTATGATGGCATGACCGACCCACTCGGGCAAAGTCAAGTGCTTGCTTATCTTGAGGGTTTATCAAGTTTGGGTTATCGTTTTACATTA
>CAZYXR010000008.1:57683-64265 GCA_964650845.1 uncultured Chitinophagaceae bacterium | reverse complement strand
TTTTCGCGCCATTTCGCACTTTATGCGCACAGCAATAAGTGCAAAATCGAAGTTTGATTTAGTAAAAGCCGGCCAAGCATCTTTTACTGCCGCAGAGCAAGCGGGCTTAGATATTTTTACAACAGAAAAAGGCGATTGTTTCCATTGCCACATAGGTACATTCAGCACTTTTGCAGGCGACCACACCAATGGCATTTTTCAAAACAATGCATTGGATTCGGCAGTTACCGTTGCAGATTTTAAAGACATAGGGCTTGGCAAATTCACCGGGCTTGCAGATGATTATGGCAAGTTCAAAGTGCCGGCTTTGCGTAATTTAAAATACACTGCGCCATACATGCACGATGGCAGGTATCAAACATTAGAGCAGGTGATAAATTTTTATAGCGACAGCCTTCTTCACTCGCCTACTATTTCGCCATTTATGAAAAAAATAAATGATGGTGGATTGCATTTAACTGTTCAAGAAAAAGCGAATTTACTTGCATTCCTAAACACCTTAAATGACGATGCTTTTGTAAACGACACTGCGTTTTCAAATCCATTCAAATAGCCGGCTCTTGTTGGCTCAGGCAATGAAAACTACCCAAGCCCCAAATCAAATCGGTAGAATCAATACCTACTACTTTGCGGGTTGAAAAACAACTTTGCAAAATCTCTAACGCTTTTTCGTCATTCACTTTATCGCGAAACACCGGCACCACCACCAACTCGTTTGCAATGTAAAAATTAGCATAAGATGCAGGAAGTCTTTGCCCGTCATACACCACAGCATTAGGCATAGGCAACTCCACAATATTTAACTGCTTGCCGTTTTCCAAGCGCATCTTCTTTAGCAACTTTAAGTTTTCTTGCAGCAGCGCATAATTTTCATCGCTTTTGTTCTGTTCAATTACCGTAACTACGGTATCCTTATTCACGAAACGTGTAATATCGTCAATGTGCCCATCGGTATCATCGCCCACAATGCCATCGCCCAACCAAAGAATGTTTTCAACACCATAATAGTCGGTCAAATACTTTTCAATTTGCGATTGCGAAAGATGAGGATTGCGGTTTTCGTTCAACAAGCAAGCTGTGGTTGTTAGCAAAGTGCCTTCTCCGTTAAACTCAACACTACCACCTTCCATTACAATACCTGGGTTAAACACCTGCAATCCCAATTGCTTACCAATCAATGTAGGAATAACATCATCTAAATCGTAAGGCGGATATTTGTTGCCCCAAGCATTGTATCCCCAATCTACAATTGCCTTTGCTGCTTGTTGCGCTTCGCTTTTCGATTGCTTCAATAAAAATGCAGGCCCGTGATCTCTGCACCATGCATCGTTTGTAGGGTGAAAGTAAAACTCAATATTGGAAGATAGCTGTGGCGCATACTTGCAAAGCTGGGCAATAGCAAATGTTTTCATTGCTTCATCGGCAACATTTATACATACTTTTTGATGCTGCGAAACGAGGTGAATAAACTCGCAATAGGGCTTGTAAACTGTTTCAATTTTGCCCGGCCAACTCGCTTCTTTATGGATCCATGAAAGCCACATTGCATGCTGTGGCGCAAACTCTGCAGGAAAATAATACCCTAATTCTTTAGGTGTTTGATTGGTATTCATCATCAATTCAAAAAATAATGAGGGTGCAATATTCAGTTAAATAAAAAAGACTTTCCAAGTTTATGAACCTGAAAAGTCTTTAAGTAAATTTCAACAACCAATTATTTCGCTATTGCTACTCGTTTTGCTATGCTTTCGCCTGCCACATCAAAGCGAACTATGTAAACACCCGATGAAACTTCAGAAACATCTAATGTTACCATTTGATTGTTTACCTGCTGCAATTTTTGTGTCTGTACCAATTGCCCATTTGTGGCAACCATTGTAATCTGCACATCAGAAGTGCGTTCTGTTTTTATCGCAAAGTGCATATTTCCATTTTCGATACCCAAATTTTGCACCCAAATAATTTCGCCAATTTCGTTAAGCGAAGATGGCTGCGACACATCAAACGATTTAGTTTTTGTGCAACCTTTATCATCGGTTACAGAAACTGTGTAAACTCCTGCGGCAAGATTGTTTCTATCTTCAGTTACAACATTGTTTCCCCAATCGTAATCGTAGTTTGGTGTGCCACCCGTTACCGAAACATTGATAGCGCCATTGGTTGCACCAAAAGAGGTAACATCTGTTACCACACCTGAAACAGAAAGCGAATCGGGCTGAACAACTGTAACAGCAAGCACTTTAGAGCAAGCATTACCATCGTTTACCGTAACATTATATGAGCCGGCTGCAACGTTGCCGGGGTTTGCTCCCGATAACCCACCCGACCACGTGTAAGTATATTGAGGAGTACCACCTGTTGTAGTAAGTACAATGCTTCCATCGGCACCACCGTAGCACGAAACAGTTGTTGCAACACTGCTTAACGACAACGAATCGGGCTGCGAAAGTGTAAATGCCGCTGTGCCCGTGCAGCCACCATTATCAGTTACTGTAACATTAAAAACACCGGCAGCCAAATTGATTCTGTCTTCATCTGTTACGCTTCCGCCCCAATCGTAAGTATAAGTATTGGTACCTCCGGTTGCAGTAATATCAATTGCTCCGGTAGATGCGCCATAACAAAGCACATTGGTTGCCACTCCGGCAACATTCAAATCGTTTGACTGGTAGATAGTATCTGCCTTAGCAGCAGTACAGCCTTTTGAATCGGTTACGGTAACCGAATATTCGCCTGCAGTTAAATTATTTCTTGTGCTATCTGTGGCGGCATCGTCCCACAAAAATGTATTTCCGCCATTACCTCCGGTTGTTGATGTATTGATGAAACCATTGTTGTTGCTACCGCAAGTTACATTGCCTTTTACAGAAGAAATTGCAAGCAAATCAGGTTGTAAAAGTGTATCGCTTTTTACTACCGTACAACCTTTTGAATCGGTAACAGTAAGTGTGTAAATTCCTGCTGCAAGATTGCTTCCATTGCCTGAATTCCATGTATATTGATAAGTTGGCGAGCCACCGTTGGCACCGGCAGTCAATCCGCCATCACTCAATCCATAGCAAGACACATTTTGTTTGGCAATAGTAACGGTTAATGCCGTTGGTTCTTGAATACTGATGTTGGTTACAACGGCTGTGCAACCCAACTGGTCGGCAACCGTTACGCTGTAAACACCTTCGGCAAGATTGGTGCGCGATGACCCTGAGCCGTTATCGCTCCAAGCATAAGTTAACGATCCTACACCACCCACAACATTAATAGATGCTTCGCCATTGGCAACATTAAAACAAGAAGCATCTTTTACGTTTGTTGCATTTGCAGTAAAACCTGTAGGGTCAATTGTGCCGGGAGCGAATGCAACACCACGAAACACTGTATTGGTTGATTTACCAACGAGATTTGTAAGCGAACCATTCAAGGTTTGATTGTAACCGGCATTATCTACAAAAGCATAAACGCTATCTTCAGTTGTGGCAAAACCTCTGATTTTACCACAAGCGTTTATTAAAGTAATGCCACGCAATGCTTTGGCGGCAGTTAGGTTTCCTTGTTCTACCCAAGTACCGCCAACTTTGCTGTATTTGATTATTCCTTTTGCAAGAACATCATCGGCTACATAGGCTACATCTAATCCAACCTCGTTGGCATCTAAATCAAACATTACAAATGCATAAGGAGAGTTGCTTGCAGATGTGCCGGGAAACCCAGGTAGCAACGTAGTTGCATTGCCACTTGTAGTAGGCAATCCTGTGCCTACTTCGCTTACCCCATTATAGTTTGTAGAAGCAGAAGTGGTATAAAGCTGCCCGCCATAAATATTTATTGCACGAGTGTTTGTGGGCGCAGTGCTCACCTTTACTGGCGTTGAAGTTTGCGCTCCGGCAGGCACATAATAAGAACCTCCAGAATTGCTGCTTCCGCTACCCGATGCCCACACGCCTGTGCCATCGTTTGTTACTGCACCTCTTATATTTCCTCCGTTGAAACCGCTGCTACGCAAAATGCCTGTTTCGGTATTTACAACACCCGCAGCATTAACTATGGCTACAGTTTTACTCAAACTTGCAATAGAAGCAACACCGGATGTACCAACAGTAGTATCATACCCTGCCAAACACAAAAAGGCACGGTTGGGCGAAAGCGAAAGCGCACCTTCGGATGTGGCGAAACCGCTTAGTGTTAACCTTCTGTTATTGCCATTTACTGAAGTTGGCATGGCTGCCGATTGCACCAATAGACCAGTTGTAGTAGAGTATTCATCTAAAAAAACAGGATTTGCTGCCGTGTTTAAAGCTGCCGAACCATCGCCAACTCTAAGCACAACCACATTGCCGGGCGTGAATGCTGTTTGCGAAAACGCGGCAGCAAAAAATGAAATTGTACTAAATAGTAAAGCGTAGATTTTTTTCATAGAAAGAGATTTTATCAAGCACTAAAATAGAGTTCTGCATTATATCACCAACTTTTGTTGCATAAAGTTTGTGTTAAGAAAACATTGCTGCAACACTGATTACTTTTTATTGAAAAGAAAATCTAATTCAGCAAAAAAAACAGATTGGCAAAAATTTATTCATTATCGCTTATTAAACTGTTCAACATTAGCTTGACGCTCTTTAGTTGAAAGGTTAATAGTATCAAAGCGCCTTACTTGGGTAAACGAACCCATATCGCTATCGCTATTGATAAGAATTGCACCAACCAGAATAATATACTTACAATTGTAATTGGTTTTTTCTACCAATTCATTTATGCGCTTATCAATGGCTTCGTAGATTACTTCTGTGGCTTCAAACAATGGTGTTTTAGCATTGAGCACTCTTTCTTTTTCATTAAAAAGAATTTGTTCAATTGTGTTCATTTGATAATCTAATTCTGTTACACACCCCTTCACAATCAGGTTGTTGATTAGCTTGTTCAATGCACCTTTAGCTGCTCCGCAGCAACTGCTGTTTTTGCTTTGACCAATACGATGAATTTCACCAATAGCGCCATCTTTGGTAACACCAATGTGAGGTCCATAATAAATAAATACAGCTCCCTCATCGGGCACGTGGCTGGCAAAAGCACCCATGCCGGTAAGTCCGGCAAATGGGAAACCATCTAAACCACCCATTTTAAAAGGCCCCAAAAACTCTTGAGCGCGCACAGGGTATTGAACACTGTTTACATCATCGCTGCAAATGCTATCGGCCAGCATCACTTGTTTTGGTTCTAAATCCAACTCGTATTCTACATAGTCAATAATTCTGTTTACACTATCAATGGTGGTGATTGCGTGTGGATACCACTTATGAATAATGGCTAACTTTTCTCTTTTTTTCATGTACTTTATTTTATAGTAAAATGTTGTTTTGTGGTTGAATTGCCGGTGGCAAATCTTTTTCTCCGAGCATTTCGCGTAAATCAATTTCTATCATTCGACTTATTTGGGTTATTGGAATATCGTTTGCGCTGCCTTCAAAAGGGTTTTCGGTGCTTTCGCCTACTTGCTCTAACACTAAAAACACCCAACCTACCAGCATACTCAATGGTATGTTTAGCCATACTACCCATTCGCCATAAATGGGTATCAATTTTGAAAACTCACCAATGAATCCCAACGGAACTAACAGACATAAAAGATTGGTAAAGTAAAAGTTGATGGTTTTAAATTGCCGAGGATATGGGAAGTTTTTGATGCGTTCGCTTTTGCCTTGTTGATCGAGTAAATCTTTAAGTTGATTTTCTAACGCAACATAATTATATGCGGCAATCGCTCCTTGCTCATTAAGCTCCCTCAATCGTTCAGATTGTTGCGCCAACAGTTGTGTTGCTCTGTTTTTCGTAGAAAGAATGTATCGTCTTTCTTCTTCGGAAACAAAAGACTTTAACTCCTCATCTAAACTGCTATTCCACTCAGGCACGCTGAAGTATTTTAGATATTCTCTGTTGTAACTCTTCGACTTCATGTTCTCCCACCCGCGCTCTTCGCGCAGTTGAAAACGCAATGCTGTAAGCCAAGCAAAATGGCGATAAAAAATCTCTTTGTGAAGTTGCGCTTCTTGTGTTTTATCTGCCACTCTAATAAAGTCTTTTGTCATTATGCCAAATGCGCGACTGCTGTTTATTATGGATCCCCAAATTGTTCGCGCCTCCCATGCGCGATTATACGTTTGAGTGTTTCTAAAGCCCGAAATGAAAGCAGCTGCCGTGCCAATTAAAGCCACCGGTACCCAAGGAATGGCAATCAACTTCCATCCAAAAAAATAATACAGTGCGGTTGGAATAACACTAAGAATAAACATTTTGTAAATGCTGGTTCTTGTCCAGGGTATGAAGTGGCTTAATTTGTAATAGCTGGAAATGTTCATTTAGTGAATTTATTTACTAATTGTCCGTACTTGTTGTTAGTTCAAACTTACATGCAGTTCATATTTTATAATTTTCGCTATCGCTAAACAGCACTTGCACTTTATCCGAATCAATTTCTATCAGCATTAAAAATTCTTACCCTTGCTCATTCCGGGAAAATATCCATTGCGCTTTACATTCGTTTTATTGAAAAAAACCTGTACTCCAATTTCGTGTGTTTGCCCAATATCG
>CAZYXR010000008.1:31766-57667 GCA_964650845.1 uncultured Chitinophagaceae bacterium | reverse complement strand
AATCATACACATATCCAATGCGCAACTTGTCTTTTATTGTTACACCTGCTTCCATATTTACAGCATTTGTAGTTCGGTAATTAAAGCCTATCCAAAACCACTTGACAAAAGAAAGCCGCACGCCAGTTACTGTTTGCAATGGTGCATTTTTAACCCAGCGAAACGAAAGAACAGGCTCTATCCAAAACTTATCGGGCGCAATAGCATAGCTGCCCGCAGCAACAAAATAGAGATGTGGAATTTTTAGCAGCCTAACATCGGTGGTTGCACTTTTGTAGTTCACATCCAACATTACCAAATTAGGAACACTAACACCAACGTTGAGATAATTTTTATACTGATAGTAAATGCCAAAACCTGCATCGGGAAAAACCTTTGTGGCATTAGCAAAAGTAAGTTCAGGGTCGCCATAATCGTTTACTAAAAGTTTACTGCCATCTAAGCGATATTGGTAAACACTTGCTTGCAAAGCGAATGAAATGAAATGCGAATTCTTATCGTGGTATGCTTCTTTTACTTTCCTATTCAAATTTACTTGATAGGCAAGTTGCAAAGTGGCTCCGGCTTTGCTGGTTGGGCCGGTGGCATCATAAACACCCGAAACACCAATACAGAAATGATTATCTGCTAATTGGGTATTGAAATTTAGATAGGTTGTGTAAGGAGAATTTTTTATTGCCGTAAACTGCCTGCGGAAACCCGCAGTGATATTCATAAAACCCGATGCTCCTGCCAGTGCCGGATTTAGAGCAATAGCGTTTTCGCGTACCAAGTTAAATTCCTCTACTTGTTGTGCAGTAGCCACACACATTGCAATACTAAAAATCAAAGTAAAAAAGTGCTTCATCGTACAATGGTTAATGGTCCGTTAAATTCTTTCCACGCTCCGTTCATTTTCACTTTCAAAATGTAGTAATAAGTAGCACCGGGCAGGGGTTTTCCTTGCCAGTAACCTTGCCATACATTTTCGTAAGGCTCTTCGTAAAACACTTCATCGCCCCAGCGGTTGATGATACGCACGTTGTTTTCTTTATAACGCCACAAACCTTTTATGTACCACGAATCATTAAACCCATCATTGTTTGGCGTGAGTGCATTGGGAATGAAAAACTCCTCCTCTTCTTTTGGAATTTCTGGTTCTTTCGGTCGCGGCAATACTGTAACGCGCACCGAATCGAAATCTGTGCAGCCAAGCTCGTTGGTAGCGGTTAAAAAATAAGTTTCGTCTGCCAGTGGATATGCCAATGGATTACTAACAGATAAATCGCTTAAAGTTGTTGTGCTATTCCATTCATAAGCCACTCCGCCACTTGCGTTAAGCTGTGTAATATCGCCATGGTAGATAGATGTATCTTGCCCTGCATCGGCAAAGGGGAGCGAGCTATTGGCAAGTGCAAATGCCGGATAAGAAAAATCGTTCCAGCTTAGTTTTTCCATATAGCTGAAAGACTGCCCTGCTACAAGATTATCTTTAGGCATTGCTTGCCATTCGGGAACATGTTGCCAGTGTGCCATATCATTCCAACTGCCATCATCAATAGGGTTATAAAAAATTTTTATTGCAGTTGAATCATTACCCACTGGATGCCAAACTCTGTGGTACCAATTTGGATTTACTTCACACAGCAAATGAAATTTTTTGCTTCTATCAAAGCCTTCCAATGTTGCATCGGCATTTGCAAAACGCACTTTAAAATGATTGGCAGTTGCAGCCTGCGGCTGCAACTCTACAGGCTTATAGCGCGCAATACCCAATGTAGAACCCACCGGATACAAATACGCAGAATCGCTGGCAGTGTAGCGCAGCAATCCCCCATTTTCGAGCGATGAAACAAAACCCGCTGTTCGCTGCACCGCATCTGTGTTTTTGTTGGTAACAAATACAGTATTTTTATCCATGTTCATTTCGCGGTCGGTCAAAAAAAGACCACCATTTACCACCACATCTGTATCGCCAAATTTTACACCTTGATTGGTTAAAGCCAAGTTGTGAAAATGAGTAACCGAAGCACCGTCAATATGTTGATTGCTACCATGCAAAACCACCCAACCTGTATTGATTGAATCGAAGCAGCGGTTAGGCGCATTGTGTTGCCAATTACCGGTTACAAAAACAGTATCGCGATTGTGATAAAAGCCCGAATCGGCATTATACGCATCGCCTTGAATAGATATAAATGTTTTTTCGCGCACCGATACTAAAGCCCCAGCATTACTCCAAAACGCTTGTTGCGCCAATAGCGAAAAACAAAGACACAACAAGAATATGGAAGGTAAAATTTTACGCATCGGCCTACCCCTACCTTTTATTTTGAATAGTGGTAAATGTAATGGAAAGAATTATTCTGATGATGCTCGAACGAAACAAGTTTTAAACAAAAAAGCGATTTCGGATGTTCATCCGAAATCGCTTTTTTAAAGTACTGAATTACAAAGGTTATTTTACCAACTGTACCACTTTGGTAGCCGACTTATTAGATGCTGTTCTTACATGAACAAAGTATGTACCATCGGCAAGCTCAATATCTTTAAGATTCAAAGTTATTGATTGCTGAAAATATTTTCTGTTCATCATCAACTGACCTTTGAAATTTGTTACACGCACTTCGGCAATTTCCTCATTGCTGGCAATAGATACCACATCTGCCGTAGGGTTTGGATACATTTCAAATTTAGCAAATTCAATTGCTTTGATGCCTACTTGCTCATTGCAAGCGCAGTAGTGTACACCAAGGCTATCGAAAGTATTTACCTTCAAAGAATCCCACTGTACCGAAACATTCCACGCTGGGTCGCCACTTGGTTTACTTGGAGGTGTAGCTCCACTTCTCACATTATATTTTCTTAGAAGTGTGTGGTCGGTGGTCCATGCAAACTGGGTTGAATCTGACGCTTGAAAATCGGGCGCAACGTTGTTCCACCCACCACCAATATTTGGCACACCTGGGTCATCGCCAATGTAGCCAAAGCCATCTACCACAGTGTTGTTTTGAAGTTCCAGTGTTAGTGCATCATTACCATTGAAACAGAATGTGCGATTGCTACTATTGTTTTCGCAATTGGGCGAAAGGTAAACATTAGCCTTTGCTTTGAGTTGATTCCAAACACCGCCTTGTGCCGAATCGCGCACATAAACAATAACACCTTTTGCAGGCACTGTGCCGCTTAGGGTTAAAGTATAATTAGGATCTTTAATGGCTGTTCCATTGTTCCATCTGTGCAATTTATAATTGCTCATATCTACCGGAGAAGAAGTTGGATTGTAAATTTCCAATGCCTTGTTGTTGCTCCATCCTTCTACGTATTCCGAAATAAATATAGAGCCACAGTCTTGCGCCATAGCTGTTTGGAGTAGAAAAAACGAGAAAATTGCTGTGTAAAAAATTCTATTCATATCAATTGTTTGCGGCAAATGTATTGCAAACTCGAAAAACAGAGTTTTTTACATTGTTAATTATGTGGAGAAGTTTTCTCCATCAGGTTTATTTGTTCAATATCAAACAGATAAAGATTTTCCGGGCAACCTCCAATTTCACCAGTCATCTTCTTCTTTAATCTGCTGCTTTTTCTTTTTGTAAAATGTTTCGTTGCGCAAGTATTTTGTTTTCAGCAGAGGGCAAATTTTGTATCGTTCGTCTTTGGTATCTTCGTAAAGTGCCGCAAGCGTTTCAAACACATGGGTAATGCCAATTTTATCGCACCATTCAAAGGGACCAAAAGGGTAATTTGTACCCAATTTCATAGCCTCGTCAATAGCTTCAATAGAAGCTGTTCCCTCTTGCAAAGTGTAGCACGCCTCATTGATAATCATAAAAACAACTCGTGGCTTTACCAAGCCTACTCTATCTTCCACCGGTAAAAACCGAATGCCAAGTTGCTGCATTATTTTTTCTAATTCAGGTGTTTCAAATTTTCTAAAAAGGCTAACTTCCCACACGGGTTGGCTGATGAAACTTGCCAAAGCATTTATACCAAACAAGCGGCATCGTACTTTTGAGCCCGACATGTAAACTGCCTCGGAAAGTTGTTGCTTTACAGCACTTACAAAAATTGGTTTATCGCGCAGTGGCGCGTAGCTTTCCATATTTTCGGCATCATCATCAAAGTTCAAATCGAAAATAACATCGTACAAATCAAAATCCTCTTCATCGCCATCGCTAACCTCCAAGGTTACCGATGGCGCAGTAACCGCCAATAGTTTACGCAATTCATCTGTTCTTTCGGGTTCGCCAATCAATAAAATCTTCATTTCATTACTTTGCACGCAAAACAACACAATAACATGGAAAAGCAAATAATACTTACAGAAAAAGCCCCTGCGCCAATTGGTCCGTACAGCCAAGCTGTGCGGGCGGGCAATACTTTATATGTATCGGGACAAATTCCTTTGAACCCCGAAACAGGTTTAATAGAAAACGATTCTATTGAAACAGAAACGCATCGAGTAATGAAAAATATTGATGCCTTGCTAACTGTTGCCGGCTTTACATTTCAGGATGTAGTTAAGAGCAGTATTTTCATTATGGATATGAACCAGTTTGGAAGAATAAACGAAGTTTATGGAAGTTACTTTAGCACAAATCCTCCGGCTCGCGAAACTGTTCAAGTGGCTTGCTTGCCCAAAAATGTGAGTGTGGAAATTTCGGTAATTGCAGTAAAAGGATAACTTGTTTTAGGCGGATAAGTTATTCGCTTTCTACCTTCAAACTATTGCGCACTACTTCCGCTTTGGTCATCAACTCGCGTGTAGAACTGCCAAGAATGGTAACATGCCCCATTTTTCTGCCGGGCTTAGTGGTTGTTTTGCCATACAGGTGAATGTACACGTTTGACAAATCCATAATTGCATCCAAGCCCACATATTTCACTTTGCCCGAATGCCCCGGTTCGCCCAAAACATTCAGCATCAAACTCGGCTGAATACTATTGGTGTTGCCTAACGGAAGATTTTGCAGCACACGAAGTTGCATATCGTATTGCGAGCAATAGTTTCCTTCAATGCTGTGGTGGCCGCTGTTGTGTGCTCGCGGTGCGGTTTCATTTACCCAAAGTTTTCCTTCATCATCTAAAAACATTTCAACTGCAAATATTCCGGGGCTGTTAAATGCATTGCAAACTTGCAATGCAAGTTGCTGAGCTTGCGAAGTTTGCTTGTCGTTTAGCTCGGCAGGCGAAAGCAGGTAATCTACCAAATTCAAATCGGGGTCAAACACCATTTCGGTAGGTGGATAAATTGCCGTTTCGCCCGTTTCGTTACGAGCTACTATTACAGCAATTTCCTTTTCAATAACTACTAATTTCTCTAACACTCCAGGCTCTGAAAAAGCAAGCGAAGCAGCACTTTCGTTCAATATCAACTGCACGCCTTTGCCATCGTAGCCGCCTGTGCGCAATTTGTGTGCAGCAGGCAAAAAGTTAAGATGATTAAGCACATCACGCTCACTTTCGGTAAGCACAAAAGCTGGCGATGGTATGTTGTGCTTTTCGTAAAACTGTTTTTGTAAGCCCTTATCCTTTATTGTTTGCAATACTGCGGGCTTAGGAAAAATGCGAATTCCTTCTTTTTCTAATTGAAAAAGTGCTTCCACATTTACATGCTCAATTTCTATGGTTAGCACATCCACACTTCTGCCAAATTGCAATACTGTTTCATAATCGTTGATATCGCCCTTTACGAACTGGTGGCACAGATGTGCCGCTGGCGCATCGGCTATTGCTTCCAGCACAAAAGTTTCTATTGGATAGTCGGGTGCTTGCTGCAACAGCATTCTGCCCAACTGCCCTCCACCAAGTATTCCTATTTTCAGCATCGGGCAAAAGTAGAATTCTTACAACAACTGATTGAGAAAAGCAGCGAATTCCCAAAACGCATTTCGTATATTCGCACTATGGCTGAAGCAATTGAAACAATAGAGGAAGTAAAAAAAATCTTTTCTGCCTACTTAGAGCAAAAGGCTCAACGCAAAACCGTTGAACGTTTTCAAATATTAGAAGAAATTTATTCGCGCAACGACCACTTCGATGCCGAGATTTTATACATTGATTTAAAACAAAAAGGATTGAATGTGAGCCGCGCAACGGTGTATAACACACTCGATTTACTGATTAGTTGCGACCTGATAAAAAAGCATCAGTTTGGAAAAAACCAAGCTCAATACGAAAAGAGCTATGGCTACAAACAGCACGACCACATTTTGTGTGTAGATTGTAAAAAAGTGGTAGAGTTTTGCGACCCGCGAATTCAACAGATAAAAACTATGATGGGAGATTTACTCAACTTCACCATCACCCATCACTCACTAAATCTTTACGGTATTTGCGGCAACTGCAAAATAAAACGCGAAGTGAGTGGCGAAGCCAAAAGCTGATTATTTTTTTACACTTAAAATTTCGGTGTACTTAGCGTTGTTGCTCAACACTTCTATTGCTTTTGCAATACGCGCATCTGCCAGCATTTGTTTTTGCTCTTTGCCAGAAATGTAATAATAGCGACCAACAATTTCTGATTCCAACAGCTTCACAATTTCATCTTTTTGTTTCGCCACATCTTGTTGCTTATCGTGTGCCAATTTCAATTTTATAGATTCATATTGTTGCTGAACGGCATCAAAGTATTTTTCTTCTTCGGCTGTTTCTTTTAGTTGTTGTAAAAGTTTTTCGCTTTCGGTATTGTAGGCATAATCTTTGTCTTTAATAAAAGCAAGAAAATCATTGAAGTCGCTTGCAGTAAGCTTAAACTTATCGGGCGCGGCAATGCTTGGGTTTTTGAATTTATACTGTGTTGCAAAATCAAAAATTAAATGAGTGCTTGTAAGTTTCTCGGCTATTCTGCTCAACTCTGGTTTTGGCAATTCTAAATCGGGGTCCACACCACCACCGTCAAACACTTTTCTACCTGCTTTAGTTTTAAAAACCGTTTTCAAAGAATCGGGAATTTTCTTTACGCTTCCATCTTGGTTTTTTTCTGCATAGTTTATTGCTTGAATGCAGCGCCCGCTTGGAATGTAATATTTTGCGGTAGTAACCTTCAACACGGTGTTGTAGCTAAGGTTTTTAGTTATTTGCACCAAGCCTTTGCCATAAGTCCTTTGGCCTACCACTATTCCTCTATCTAAATCTTGCAAACTGCCCGACACAATTTCTGATGCCGAGGCGCTCATATTATCGGTAACGGCTGCTACAGGAATTTTTGTATCGGATGGCTCATTCAAAGTTCTAAATGAGGTATTCCATTCATCTACTTTTCCTTTTGTGCTTACTACAAGTTGGTTTTTGTCAACAAACACATTTACAATATTTACAGCCTCTACCAACAAGCCGCCCGGGTTGCCACGCAAGTCCAGAATCAAACCTTTCAACCCTGCATTGGCGCGCTTCAAACTATCAAAAGCATGTTTCACATCTTTGCCCGCATTTTCATTGAAAATTTTCAACCGAATAACACCTATGTTATCAGTAATCATACCAAAATACGGCACATTGGTTTCTTGAGTTTCTACACGTGGCAACGAAAAATATTTCTGCTCAGAAGTACCACCAGGCAACAAATGCAGCACTTTCAATGCAAGTGTAGAACCGGGCTGCCCGCGCAAAAACTTCTCTACATCATCAATCTTCTTTCCTTGTGTGGATGCGCCATCAATTTCCAAAATTTTATCTCCAATATTCAAGCCATTTTCATCTGCCGGCAAGCCTTTTATCACTTCGTTCACAACCGGTAGTCCATCCATAATTTCAACATTAATGCCTACACCGCCAAATTTGCCCGTTTGTTGCATACGAGCAGTTTCTACTTGCGACTGGCTGAAATAGTTGGTGTATGGATCGAGCGTTTTTAGCATTCCATCAATAAGATTGCGCATCATTTTGCTGGGGTCGGTTTCATCAACATACGAAACATTTACTTCGCGATACAATGCACTCATTACATCTAAACTTTGCGAAATGCGAAAGTACCTGTCGCTTGCAGCAAAGGACAACCCGGCTATTGCAAGCAAACCGATGATTAAAATTTTATAGCTGGTATTTTTCATTAGTGTCTTCAATTTTCTCTTAATACAAATTACGGCTTACTGAATGCGCAATATTTCTTTCCACTTGTTGTTATCATTCAGCACTTCAATTGCTTTCTTCAAATCGTTGTCGTAGCGGCATTGCACTTCCGAGCGACCGGTGTTGAGGTAATAGCGCGAAGCAATTTCTTCTTCTAAAAACATTTTTATCTGCTTTTTCTGCTTCTTCAAATCCGTTTTTTTATCTGTATTCATTTTCACTTTCAATGAATCGAACTCTGTTTTTATAGCAGCGAAATAATTTTCCTTTGAAGATGCTTCTTTGAAATCTTCCAACAACTTTTCGCTTCGCGTATTGTATTCGTAATCTTTGCCCGATAGCCATTTTACAAACGCATCGTATTCGCTATCTGTTAGGGTAAAGTCTTTTGCCTGCGCAATTTTATCATGCTTTGCGCGATACTCTGTTGCATAATCAAAAATGTGATTGCGTGCATACAAGCTGATGGTAATATTCTGAACTTTTTCAGGCTCTGTTTTTATATCGGGCTCTATACCGGCACCATCGTAAACAGTACGTCCCGCTTTGGTTTTAAACGCAGTGCGCAACGAATCGGGCACTTTGGTAACACGCCCCGTGCTATCGCGTTCGGCATAGTTTATTGCCTGAATGCACCTGCCACTTGGAATGTAATATTTTGCTGTAGTTACTTTCACTTTAGCGCTGTATGGCAATGGCTTGGTTGTTTGCACAAGCCCTTTGCCAAAAGTGCGTTGGCCTATAACCACCGCTCTATCTAAATCTTGAAGCGAGCCTGCTACAATTTCGGATGCCGAAGCTGCATTGCCATCGGTAAGCACCACTAAAGGAATATTTACATCTACAGGGTCATTGATAGTTTTGCGCAAGTAGGTATCTTCTTTGCTGCGGCCGCGCACGCTTACAATTTCTTGGTTACGCCCCACAAAAGTATTGGCAACATTGATGGCCTCATCCAGCAAACCTCCAGGGTTACCACGCACATCCAACACAATACCTTTAAGTTTAGTGCCATTTTCTAAAGCCGTTAATGCATTGCGCACTTCTTGCCCGGCACGCATTGTAAAATTTGAAAGGCGGATGTAACCAATGTCATCAGCTACTTTGCCATAATACGAAACATTGCGAATTTTAATTTCTTCACGCATCAATTTCACTGTGTGCTCGGCTTCGATACCATCGGAATTTAGCCTTGTAAATTTTACCGTAACCTCTGTACCGGGGCGACCTTTCAGCATTTTGCTTACATCATCGGTTTTGAAATTTCTTGCGCTTTTACCGTCAATTTCCAACACTCTGTCGCCAGCCCTCAAGCCTCCTTTTGCGGCCGGAAACCCTTCGTATGGCTCGGTAATAATTACAAACTCGCCTCTATTGCCTATCAATGCGCCTATGCCAGCGTACTTTCCGGTGGTTTGCATTCTATAATCTTCGGCATCTTCTTCAGGAATAAAATTGGTGTATGGATCCAACTGTTCCAACATATTATCTACGCCAGCGCGCACCAGTGCTTCGTGGTCGAGTGTATCTACATAATATGTATTCAATTCTTTGTAGAGCGAAGCAAAAACATCTAAGTTTTTATTCACTTCAAAAAACGAAACCGTAGTGAGCGAAATTGCCGCCATTCCAACGCCAATAGCACAACAGGCAATCAATAATTTTTTTCGAAACATATTTTATTCAGTTCTCAAAGTAAACGCAAGCAAAACAAAGATGTTGTCAATTATAAGTTGAACAGAACGAAGATTGCATTTTTTGTGTTTTACGAATGCACTTCACAGTCCTATTCTTCCTCAAAAAAAATCTTACATTATTGCACAAAATTATTCAGGTAGTTCACTATGTAGTTTAGCACTTGGGCTCGATCTTCGGCAAGTTCATTATGCAGCTCGTGATAACAACCATCCCACAACTTCAAAGTAGCCAAACCCGTTTTGTTGTTTGCCACAAACTCTTGTGTACCTTTTGGCGAAGTCAATCTATCTGCCGTGCCATGCATCAACAACATTGGCACATTCAAATCGTTGGCGTGTTCTATGGCGTACTTTCCAGCCTTGTAGAAACCCAAAAACAAACCGGCAGTAATTACTTTCAGCATCATTGGATTGCTGATGTATTTACGCACTTCTTCTTTATCGCGCGAAATTGCATCTGCATCCAACTCACTCTTTTCTGTAAATGCCGGATAAATATTTACCATCAACTTGGCTAAAAAAACTTTGAATGCAGGCGGTTCAAATCCAAGTTTAAAAAGCGGACCCGTAACTACTGCCGCCTTCACATTTTTGGGTTGTCGTTTTAATAAAAAATTGGTAACAATATTACCGCCCATGCTGTGGCCATAAAGAAAATTCGGCAAACCCGGAAAGCGCGTATCTGCCTCTTGCAAAAGCACCTTCACATTGTCTAACATATCTTCATAATCTGCATGACCCCGCTTACCTGTGGTTTTTCCATGCCCCAATTGATCGAACGCAAGCACAGCAAAACCTGCATCGCACAAATACTTTGCAACATGCTCGTAGCGATCGCTGAACTCAGCAAAACCATGTACCAAACACACAACACCTCTCACGTTTGCCGGTGTCCAACCTTGTGCATAAACTTTTCTTCCTTTAGAATCCCATGTCCATTCAAAATGATTCATTGTTGATTTATTTTACTTTTTACTTTCACCAAAAGTATTCTTTTGAATTTATTCATCAATCAAACATTTTATTAAAGGTTCATGATGCAAATAATGAAGTTACTATCACAGGCATTCTATTTTTCCTTTTAAAAACAATTACTTATAATGAAACGAATGATTAAGTTGATTTCAATAATAGCACTTACACCTGTTTTGCTTTTTGCATTGTATGTAATTGGCAATCTTATTTATGCAAGCATCACAAAATTCAAACCCGAAGCGGTGATTGATTTACCGGCATCAAACAAGGCTGCGCAAAACGAAAAGCAAATTGCTGCATCAGATTCTTCTTTCAATTTTTTGATTTGGAATATTGGATATGGGGGCTTAGGTGCCGAAGCAAATTTTTTCTACGATGGTGGCGAAATGGTTGTAAGCCCAAAAGAAATGGTTGAAAAGTACAACAAAGGAATTGTTGATTTTCTTTCGCAAAGCGATGCCGATTTCATCATGCTGCAAGAGGCCGACACTACGGGACGAAGAAGCTGGAACATCAACCAAAAAGAACTAATTGCTGCTGCCCGCCCCAGCAATTTTTATTCGTTTGCTGTAAACTACGATGTAAAATTTGTGCCCGTGCCATATACCAACCCAATGGGCAGAGTGCTGGGAGGTTTGCTGTCGCTTTCATCTTTTGCCCCAACCGAAAGCAAGCGCATTCAGTTGCCAAATAAGGATAAATTTCCTGACCAACTTTTTTATTTAGAAAGATGCTTGTTGTTGCAACGTTTTAAACTGCCAAGTGGCAAAGACCTTGTGGTGGTAAACACACATTTTGAGGCCTACGACAATGGCGAAGTAAAAGCCAAGCAAATGGCTTTTACTAAAACAATTTTGCTCGAAGAATACAATAAAGGAAACTATGTAGTGATGGGTGGCGATTGGAACATTTCGCCTCCGGGTTTCGCTGCTCACAGCTTTGCCAAAGAACCCGAAAAAGACTACCTGGATGCTAATGCCGATGCTAATTATATTGATGGTTGGCAATATGCATTTGACCCTACCATTGCCACTAACCGCAAGAACAAAACAGCATTTGATGCTGCAAAAACTTTCACCACTATCATTGACTATTATCTTGTTTCGCCAAATCTTGAAGTGGAGGAAGTGAAAGGCATTGACTTAGGTTTTAAATCGAGCGACCACCAACCAGTGAAGTTAAGGGTGAGGTTGAAGTAAAAAGGTAAACTTGTTTAGCACTTGCTTTATAAATACAATAGCTTTACGAAAGGAAGCAAGGTCAATAAGAAATGCCGGCACAACACAATCGAATGAAATTTACAACCACTTTCTTAGTAAGCTCAAGCATTATCTTGGCACTGATACAGTTAACAAGCTGCGAAAAGAAGAATGCAAATCAGCCACCAACAGTTAAGATAGTAGCACCAAGCAATACTGTTATTGAAGATGATACACTACTCTCAATTGTGTTAGAGCCATTTGACATAGAAGGAGAGATAAACAAAGTTGTTTTATTCATAAATGGAAACATCGTTAAAGAATTCCTATCACCTCCCTATCAGTTTGATTTTGTAACCGTAAACGGTAGCACTTACCATATAAAAGCAGTTGTATATGATAACAACAATGCATTTGGAGAGGATGAAAAAACTATTGGAGTAGAATCTTACACCACCAAGTTTTGCGGAGATTTCGATTTTACAGTAACAAGAAAATCGTGGAGCATCAATGCGCCTACAACTTATTACACATCATACTACAATGGTGTTATTCGAAAATTTGTAATAGGCGATGACCAAAAAGACTTGTATCCATACAATAATGATGGTGGCGAGGATGCCAGCAAAAAGATAACAATAGAGTTTGAGCAAAATCTATCCATTACTCCCACAATAAATAAACATGGTGAATTGCTGAATAAGTTTGGGGGGCATTATTATCACCATGGCAGTTACAAAACGCTTGATACAATTGAGTTTAAGATTGAGAATTTAGGTGGTTTGGGAGGCGGCTCAAGCTACACGGTGGTGGGGTATAGAAAAAAATAATTGCTATCGTCCTTTTTATCTTTCGGCATCCAGTGGTGTTTTTTTGATAAACATTCGCCTGATGTAGCTTGTAAATCTTTTGTCGGTGGGATACTTTCTGTGCTTGGTAATATTGTTGAATATCAGAGCTACGATAAACAAAATAATTACCCCCGTAAGCACAGGCGATAAAACATAAAAATATCCTAATGCCTTTACTTTTTCAGAACCTATTACAGCAATCAATGCCGTAGCACCGCCCGGTGGGTGAAGCGTTTTTGTTACTTGCATTACAACAATTGAAAGTGCTACTGCAAGCGGAGCCGTAAGCCAAATAATATCGGGTAAAAACTTATAAATCGTTACACCAATAAAGGCCGAAATGAGATGCCCGCCCATTAAGTTTCGCGGTTGTGCAAGCGGGCTTTGAATTGCGCCATAAAGCAACACACAAGTTGCGCCAAATGAACCTACAAGAAATATGTTTTCTTCCTTAGTTAAAATATGACTTTGAAAAAAAGCTATTAATGCAATGCCGGTAAACGCCCCAACAAACGACCAAAAATGCTCTTTAAAATCAACTAAAGTCTCTTTGTATATTACATAGCGCGAAACTCTTAAACTGCGCTTAATTCTTTTTCTCACTTCCTAAACTATTATCATTTTTTCAAGGTACTGGATCGTGCCCATGCCCACCCCACGGGTGGCAACTTGCAATGCGCTTAACGGCAAGCCAAGTGCCTTTTATGGGGCCGTATTTTTGCAGCGCTTCCATGGCATATTGCGAACAAGTGGGTGTGTAGCGGCAACTTGGCGGCAAAATGGGCGATAGAAAAACTCTGTAAAACTTAATGGGTATCAATAAAACAAACACTAAAATCTTTTGCAAAACACTACTTTTTTACGTTTCCTTTCAATTCGTTTTTGGCTGCAACACACCGATAACAGTAATGCACCTGCAACTTATGGTGCTGCTTGCCTACCCACGAACAGATTTGTTGTTTGCAAAAAAGATGTGCTTGACAATGTTGCATAATTGAGTTTTGATATGCCGTAAAAGTCAAACATACAAATCACTTTTAGAAGTATTGTTTTTGCAAGACTTGTAAAAACAAAAAGCGGGTCAATTGACCCGCTTTTATTTGCATTCAAAAATGTTCTGCTACTTAGAACAAGTCTCCGTAACCATCGGTTGGTGCAGATTCTTTCTCTTTAATGAAAAGATCACCGTAACCATCTGTTGGCGAAGTGCCTTTGTCTTTTCCGAATAAATCACCGTAACCATCTGTTGGCGCACCAACTGTCAATAACAATGTCAATAAAAGTTCCATGTCAGTAAAATTTATAGTTTAAAAAAATGTGGAGTAAAAAAACTTAGTAGGTACTTGGATTAAAAAAGGTCTCCGTAACCATCGGTTGGAGCAGATTCTTTCTCTTTAATGAAAAGATCACCGTAACCATCGGTTGGCGAAGTGCCTTTGTCTTTTCCGAATAAATCACCGAAGCCATCTGTTGGTCCACCAACTGCCAATAGCAATGTCAATAAAAGTTCCATGTGTGAGAGATTTTTTTGTTCTGCAAACAATATCGTTTACATGATGCAAAGATGTGGCAGCCAACACCCCTTGTGTTCTACACAATTCAATAGCAATTGAAGTTTATTTACATTACACCAAAAATACAAATTTCTGATTTTCAACTTAAAATGAGTTCTATACTTATTGGTTTAAAACTGACTGATGAAACTTTCTTTTGCTGTTTAGCGTAAACGAGAGGTTTTATTAGTCTGAAATCCATCGCCTACACATTGTTCCTGTAAAGATGGACTGAAACCATTACACAACAAGGTATTCATCATTGCTGCACGGCACACTACGATCTATTTTTTCAGCCTTATTAAATGTATTTGAAATCAGCCTTGTTGATTTTCAATACATTTAATTTCATTCGCAGCCAATAATCAAAACCTATGGCAATAAAAATTCTTGTAACAGGCGGCACCTTCGATAAAGAGTATGACGAAATAAACGGTAGGCTTTATTTTAAAAACACACATCTACCCGAATTGATTGAGTTGGGCAGATGCAAATTAGACATCGAAGTGCGCACCATAATGATGATTGACAGCCTTGATATGACCGATGAAGACCGAAAAATGATTTTGAGTTATTGCGAAAAATCTACCGAGGAACAAATCATAATTACACATGGCACCGACACTATGGAAGCCACCGCGAAAGTTTTGGGCAAGGCACAACTCAAAAAAACTATTATTCTTACAGGCGCATTGATACCAATAAAGTTTGGAAGTAGTGATGGACTTTTTAATCTTGGCAGCGCATTGGCATTTGTGCAAACACTTCCGCATGGAGTGTATGTAGCAATGCAGGGAAAATATTTTTTATGGAAAAATGTTCGTAAAAACAGAAGTTCGGGTATTTTTGAAGACGTACAAAACGATTAAACGTAAATAAAAACAAGAAATGAAAAACATTGTAGTTATCCTCTTAGCAGTTGTAGCATTTTCAACCGGTTGTAACAAAGATAAGTTTATTGAAAAACTGATAGGTGCGTACACAGTAAACAGCTACATCAAAGACAACAAAGATCAAACTAACCAGTTTAAAGCCGACAAAGCCGATTACACATTGGATATTGCCGAAAACAACGTTTTTACTGAATCATATTTAATAAATGGGCTTGTTTACAAACAAACTACCGGAGAGTGGCAATTGATAAACAGCAGCAAAGATTTGCAATTGGTAGATACCGACAACAAAGTGCGCATGTTCAACATTGTAAAAATGTCGGGCAAAGAAATGACACTCGAAAAAGGAAACGAACAATTTCAATTTATCGAGAAATAAACAATGCGTTTACTTACAGCTATTCTTGCGCTCTTTTTATTCTTCACCGTGCAATCTTGCAATCAGTTTCGATGCGCGTGTACCGATGGTTACGTAAAAGATGTGCAACACTCTTCTAAAAAAGTAGCCAACCAAACTTGCGAAAGCATTGAAGAAGACCGCCAGATAATAAAAAAAGCCACCAAGTGCGATTTGCAATAGCAAATCGACCTCGACTTACTTTCCTAAATTTTATGTTTCGTTGTTTGCATCAGCAAATGGCTGATAAAGTTCAACATTGCTATTGCATTGATGATTTACGTTAGCCCAACAATGAGTTTTACATGAGATTGGTAAGTATTGCCGTAAATTTTTGCAAAAAATCTGTTTACCACATTTTCCATTAGTACATTCGCTGCTACAATTTTTTTTGAACAATGAAAAAGTCTCACATCATATTTTTAATCATCATAGCAGTGGCAGTGGGTGTGATAATTGCTATGACCGGTGATTACACCACTTACTCAAATTTCAAACAAGCAAAAGATACTTCGCGAGCGGTGAATGTTGCCGGCTTTTTGGCAAAAGACCAGCCATTGGTTTATGACCCAATGACAGACCCCAACTTTTTTAAGTTTACCATGTATGACCGCGATGGCAATGCCCAAACTATAGTTTACAAAGGTGCCAAACCACAGGATTTTGAGCGCAGCGAGCAACTGGTGGTAAAAGGCAAAATGGAAGGCGAAAATTTTCGCGCAAGCGAAATATTAATGAAGTGCCCTTCGAAATATGTGAATGACGAAATCACATTAAAAGAAACGGGTACGGTGTAGCAAACATTTGTGCAGGATTATGGGTGTTTTTCTACTCAGGTCTTGCTACTTTGAAGTTGCGTAACCTTTTGCAATTGCTGGAATCTCGTTCGTAATGACGGCAGCTTTCTGCACAAAGTAATCACACCTTTATGGGCATTTCTTTTGGGGCAAAGTAATCTCAAACAGAAAATCAACCCTCGTCATTTACAAACTCTACTCAATTTCTATCGCGAAGAAACAGTGTAATTTTTTCATTATCGCCTACTATCCATACAATGTCATCCACCATAAAAACTGTGGTTGATTCAGGATTGAGCAAGCGCTGATTGTTGCGCTCAATAGCTACTATCAAGCCTCCGGTGGCTTCGCGAATGCCCGATTGACGGAAGTTCATACCTTTCAACCCACTCGAATTGCTCACATGAAATTTCTGCAATACAATGCTTTCCACATTTGTAAAACTCGAATCGGCATTTGCGGCCGATTCAAACATTGGCTTAAACAACTCCATTTGTTCTTTGGTAGCAATAATTCCAATTTCATCACCGGGTAAAATGAAACTTTCTTTGGTAGGTTGGGGAATTAGATTTTCTCCACGCTTAATGTACACTACATTTACTCCATAATTTTCTCTCCAAGAAAGTTCATATAATCTTCTGCCGATGTAGGCTGCATTTAATGGCACTTCTAAGCGTTCGATGTGCGCATCCCACATAGAAAGTTCCGATTCCATAAAAGCATTTTTGCGTAGCACACTTGCCGAAACTGTGTTGTACTCGGCTCGCTCTCTGGCATTTAGGTTGCCAATAAATCGCCTTTCGATTCTTTCGTAAAACACGCCAATGCGTTTGCCAAAGCGAAACACCAAAATAACAATTATCAATATTGCTATAAATGTAGCCGGATGAATAGATAAAACTTTGAACACCCAAACAGAAATTAAACCTAAGCCAATGGCTACTCTGACAGCATCTACAATGAATAGTGGACCTTTTCTATATCTACGATTTAGCCACAGTTCGTTATACTCGGAAGTGTTGATGCGCTTTGCCATTAATGCCCATAAAAATGGCGATGCAAATGCTAACGAAAATACCAGCCCTACTAAATTTGCCAACACTTGGCTTCCAATTTTTTCGTGCAGCAGTGGAATCAAAAAGTTTAACGAGAAAAACATCAACGATATAATCACCACTATATTTACCGTAACCACCAGCAAGTTTGCTTTTATTACTTTTTCCCAAGCATTTTCTGTTTTAATACTCAGGGTGCTTGTCGAATAATTATCCAACAGTTTTATCCATTTCTTTGGTAGATTTTTTTCTAAGAACTGAGCAGCGGGGTCCGATAGTTTTATTAAATAAGGTGTTGTAAAAGTGGTAATTGCCGAAGCTCCCACAGCCACGGGGAAAAGAAAATCGGAAATCACCCCGAGCGAAAGCCCCAAGGTGGCTACGATAAAAGCAAACTCACCAATTTGCGCCATGCTCATACCTACCTGAACCGACTGGCGCAATGGCTGCCCCGACAGCAGCGCACCCGCAGTAGTGCTAATAAGTTTTCCGAACAAGGTAAGCAAGGTTACACAAAGCACCGGCCAAGCATATTCTACAATTGCCTGCGGGTCTATCATCATACCCACCGACACAAAAAACACTGCCCCAAACATATCTTTTATAGGCTTGGTAACATGCTCTACTTTTTCTGCCGAAGTGGTTTCTGCAATAATAGAACCCATCATAAACGCGCCCAACTCGGCAGAAAAACCCGCTTGTGTGGCAAGCACCACCATACCCAAACATAGCCCTACCGAAAGAATAAGAATTGCCTCATCATCCAGAAAAGGTTTTATCCTTTTAAGCAGCGTTGGTAACAGGAAAATTCCACCAATAAACCATAATGCCAAAAAGAAAACCAGTTTCAAAGTAGTCATCAATATTTCGGTGCCCTGAAACTGTTGAGTAACAGCTATGGACGACAGCAATACCATCAGCAAAATCACCACTATATCTTCTACAATCAACACCCCAAACACCACGCGGGCATATTTCATGCTTTTCACTCCCAACTCATCGAATGCCCTGATAATGATTGTGGTAGATGAACTTGCGAGCATACCACCCAAAAACAAACTATCCATAAAAGACCAGCCCAGCAGCTTTCCTAAAAAATAACCTGCTACGGCAATAAAAGCAATTTCAACCAATGCTGTAATGGATGCAGAGCCGCCAACCTTCATCAATTTTTTAAAACTGAATTCAAGCCCCAAGCCAAAAAGGAGGAATATCACTCCAATTTCGGCAAGCACATCAATATTTTTAACATCGGTAACAGTAGGCAAAAAACTTACATGCGACCCAACCAAGAAACCGGCAATGATGTAACCGAGTACAAGCGGTTGTTTTATTTTTCTAAACAGTATTGTGGTAGTTGCCCCTGCAACCAGAATTAATGCTAAGTCTTTAATCAAATCTGGCAAATGTCCCATGCCTCGAATTTATACAAATCACATTGGCATTGAGATTTAGCGAGTATTTTACTCGTTTTTTAACATCCAATTAGCAGTTCCACCTCAATACTTATAAAAAACGGGCCTTATCAATCAAATATTTGTCAAAAAACAAGCATTACTTGTTTCCGTTGCTACATTCGCTGCCGCATTGAAGTTCGCGGATTTATGAATTTAGATTCGGCAAGTTTTTCGATAAAAAACAATAACATTTTTATACAGAAACAAGCTGCTTTTCAAATCTCTTTGCATGAATCAAACTTCCAAAACTTAAAAAATAATGTTGCAATTTTTCTCTGAGCGATTCGGCTCGAATGGTTTTTTGAACGAGCATCTGTGGCTCGGGCATTTGGGGCATTTTCTTTTGCTACTCAGTTTTTTTAGTGCGTTGGTAGCAACGGCTGCATACTTCGCTTCCGAATTCAGTAAAGAGGATGGCAATAAAAACTCTTGGCGAAATGTAGCCCGCGGTGGCTTTTTAACTCATGGCTTTAGTGTTTTGGGCATCTTTTCGCTACTGTTTATTATGATACTCAATCATTGGTTCGAGTACCATTATGCATGGCGACATTCTTCTACTGCCTTACCGCTTAAATACATTATCAGCAGTTTTTGGGAAGGGCAAGAAGGCAGCTTTTTACTATGGCAATTTTGGTTGGTGGTACTTGGTTTTGTGGGTATAAAAGTGTTGCGCGAATGGGAGCAACCGGTGATGGGCGTAGTGAGTTTAACACAATTTTTTCTCGGCAGCATGGTGCTGGGTATTTATGTTTTTGGATACAAAATCGGCAGCAATCCATTCACGCTTTTGCGCAACGAGATGGCGCAAGCTCCGGTTTTTCAACGACCCGACTACCTCAGTTTTATTGCCGATGGCAACGGTTTGAATCCGCTGCTACAAAACTATTGGATGACAATACACCCGCCAATTTTGTTTTTAGGTTTTGCATCGGTTAGCATTCCTTTTGCATTTGCTATTGCTTCGCTTTTGCGTGGCGACTACAAAGGTTGGGTAAAACCCGCCCTGCCGTGGACATTGTTTTCGGTGGCAGTGTTTGGCACCGGTATTTTAATGGGTGGCGCGTGGGCTTACGAAAGCCTTAGCTTTGGTGGCTTTTGGGCTTGGGACCCTGTAGAAAACATGAGTTTTGTGCCCTGGCTGGTGCTGGTAGCAGGCTTGCACTTGGCTTGGTGTTGTATTCTACTTTTCTTACCCGAAGTGGTATATTGGGCGATACATCCGTTCATGCTTTTACCGATTTAGGAATGACGGGGCAATTGCTGGTTTACCTTGCCGCATTTCTTATTCCTTCATTTATTCTATTGGCGGTACGGTACAAAGATTTACCAAAAGTTGAAAAAGAAGAAGAGCTTACCTCGCGTGAGTTTTGGATGTTTATTGGCTCGTTGGTGTTGTTGCTTAGTGCTATTCAAATGACGTTTTCCACCTCCATCCCTGTGTGGAACAAGTTATTTGATTTAAAGTTAGCGCCACCCGAAGATGTGATTGCACATTACAACAACATTCAAATATGGATTGGAATTATTGCAGCTGCGCTTACTGCGTCCATTCAATATTTATCGTATAAAAGCGCACGCACCCCGGCTACTTTTAAATGGGTGTGGATTTCGTTTGTGATTTCGCTTGCACTCTCAATTGGCATTGCATTGGGCATGAAAATTGATTTCACCGAACAATACATCATCAATGGCAGTAAAATTTCGGATGCGCTTTTCTTGAAGTTTCCATTTGTAAGCCGATTCTTTTTGATGTTGCTAACTGCGGTTTATGCAGCAGTAGGCAATTTATGCTACTTGATTTTTGTATTAAAAGGAAGAATAAAAGTAAGCGCAGCATCGGTTACGCATTTTGGCTTTGGCGTGTTTTTAATTGGCGTATTAACTTCACAAGGAAAAAAAGAAGTGATTTCGCTAAACCAAAGCGGAGTTGATTTTGGCACCAATTTTAAAGACAACGAAAAAGTTGAAAACATCTTATTGCTTCGCGACAGCACCACGCGCATGGGTGGCTACAACGTGAGCTACAAAGGCATGAAAAAAGATGGCGTGGACAATTTTTACATTGTTGATTATAACCGCAAAAACGACAAAGGCGAGATAACTGAACAATTTACATTGTTGCCAAATGCACAAATCAACCCAAAAATGGGGCTGGTAGCAAACCCCGACACCAAACACTATCTTACCAAAGATATTTTTACGCACGTTTCGAGTGTGCCAAACAACGAAACCCTGCGCGACACTACTCGCACCTACGAACTGGCACAAGGTGATACTTTTTTCAATCTTAGCTCTTATACAATTTTTAGAGGTGTAAACCCAAGCCCGGTGCTACCTGCAGGGTTTGATGCAAAAGATAAAATTGTGATAAGCGCAATACTGGAAACTAAAACATTGGAAGGCAACAACTTTAACAGCGAACCAATTTTTGTAATTGATACCAAAAATGGCAATCAGATAAACTCCATTCCTGCCGAGCAAGATAATCTTGGTTTAACGTTTAATGTTGTGCGCGTCAATCCCGAAACAAAAAAATTCAGTATCACAGTACGCGAAAGAGAAAAACCAATAGACTTCATTATTATGAAAGCCATTGTTTTTCCATACATCAACTTGGTGTGGCTGGGGGGCATTCTCACCTTTTTGGGCACCCTGTTTGGTGCAGCAAAAAGATGGAGAGAGCGATAGAAGTTTTTATAGAGATTACTCGGTTCCGGTTTCGGGGTGATAGTGCCCGTGCATAGGTTTTGCCTTGCTTTTCCATGCGTTGTCTTCTTCTTCCAACAGCCTTTGTTCTTCGGCCGAAAGTGGCAGTATTACCGCCTCGTTTAAGTTTGGCTGCCCGGCATTCACCCAGGCAGTGTACCAAAAATCTGCTACCATTTTTATTGCCACGCGCATTCTTCTTTCTACCATTCCTTGCATCATTTTGCTATATGCTTTTGAATAAGCCTCGGAATAAAAACGAACCATTGTTCTGCCCCGGCTTTCAAAAACATACTTTTGATCCTCGGGAAAAGTTTTGCTCAATGTTTTTTCAAAACCAAGTACAGTATCTAAAGCTGCGTGGCTTTGCAAAATTGTTTTCCATGTATTGTCCAATGGTCTTTCCACAAAATCTGCTTTGCCAATAAAGTAATCGTAATCTTCGGCAAAAAGTTCGGGAATGCGACTTTCCCAAAACCCATGAATACCCACTTGATCGGTAAGTTGGCCATTGTAATTTTCGGTTGTGTGCAAGGGCACCGAAGCATCGCCAATGTAATGACCAAGATCGGAACTCAACTTCAATATACGCGCCTTATCTTTCATTCTAAATGCATCTGTAAGGCGGTACATCACCGTTTGAATATGCCACGGCACAATGCCATAAGCCTTCAAAGTATCTTCGCTATACTGCTCAACAGCTTTTTTCCAACTGCGCGGAAAACTATCGCATGGATAAACACAAAAGCGATCTAAATCAATGTAATGCCGAGGTGCTTCTTCTGCCAGTGCATACCTGCGTTTATCGGGATCTACGGCATGTTCGGTAAGGTATTCAATGTTAGCTTTATAAAAATCAATCATGCCGGGCGGCAACAAAAATACAGCTATGCGATTGATGCGCTTGTGCGCCCAAAAGCCCCAACAATAAGCCGGCAACGACTGCTGCAATAAAAAAACAACAACAAGTAATTTCAACAGTTTCATATCACTAAAAATAGAAAGAGAATTTCAGCATACAACAAGCAAAATACGAAGATCAAACATCCAAAAAAAAGTAATGAAACAAAAGATGCGAGTTAGTGCGCAACACAGCACTTTCAATGCTTAGTAATGTAATAATCTCCGTACAAAAAAAACATTAACAGTATTGTTGAAAACCCAACGTAACAAAGCGCAGCTTTTATCAGTAAAACAACACTAACCGAAGTGAAGAACCATGAAGCCGAGAGTTTTGTTTTACCTATTAAAAAGAAAGTTGCTTCCGTTGTGGAAATTGACTTTGCTCCTCCTCTCTGTTGTATCTTTTTCATCAGCATCTTTTTCGCAAGGTGTGTGCAGTTCGCTAAAAGCAAATGCTGGGAGAGATACTTCCATTTGCGCAGGAACGAATTTTATAGTAGGTGCTGCACCCACGGCTGTTGGTGGTCTCGCGCCTTACTCTTACCAATGGACGGCAATAAATGATACACTTTCTTCTACGGTTTTTGCCAACCCATTGGCAAGCCCATACCGCAAAAGCACTTACATTATTAGGGTTACAGATGCAAACGGTTGTATAGCTCGCGATACCATGGTAATAACAGTGGGCACATGCAATGTGGTATGTAATGGCGCAACAGGGCCAAACTTGCTTGGTTCAATGGGTACATTCAGCAATCCATACATTACACCCAACAACAGCACATCTGCCGCTTGTATCCGCAATGGTACTTCGGCCGCTCCATTCGATAATATCGGCAATCCCAAACCTAACCAGACTACTTATGTGTATTCGCAAACAAGTGGTGGATTGGGACCCGAAGGCAGATATACATTCGTAAAAGCTTTGGGCGATGGAGCAACAGCAAACTGCTTGCACAATGATTTTAGAGGAGCCGACAGAACAGGCGATGGCGGTTACTTTATGGCAATAAATGGTTCGCCAAACCAAACTATGTTTGGTGGCACATTCTTCAAACTTGATTCCATACCTGTTTGCCCAAACACCGATTATGAATTCAGCGCTTGGCTTGCAAATTTAAAAACAGGAATGCAGTCGCATCCGGCAGGATCTTTTCCAAACATTGCATTCTTTATCAATAATGTAATTGTGGCTGTGAGCGGCCCTGTGGGACCCACCAACGGGCAGTGGTTCAACAACTGGCAAAAATCGGGCGGCACATGGAACAGCGCAAACGAGCCTTATGCAAACATTCGTATTGACAACTACACCTTTGTAGCCAGCGGAAACGATTTAGCATTAGATGACATTCACTTTAAAATTTGCGGCCCGGTAATTGTGTCGCAAACATCGCGCACGTTGTATTGCGAAGGCGATGAGGTAACTATTCGCGACTCGGTTGCTTGCACCAACGGGCAGCTTTATTCTTGGTATCGCTGGCAAAGAAGTTTAGATGGAGGACTTTCATGGAGCAATGTTTCAAACATTGAATCATCGGGCAACAACGCATTTTACCCGGCTATTCTCAGTCCTTTTACAGCTACGCCTGCATTAGATAATTCAAAATATCGTTTGATGGTTTCGCTCGATTCTAATTCGCTTGCCGAGGCAAACCCCAACTGTATTATTTATGGCGGCATCACCACCATAAGAGTAGGCACAGCACCAGTTATTGAAGCTACAATGTTCGATACGATTTGCCCGGGCACCGAAGCCGTTGTCTCGCCAAAAATTGCCGGTGGCACTGCACCATTTTACTTGCAATGGAAAAATGTACAAACCAACGACTCTGCCAGCACAACCACTTATCAGTTTCCGGTAAATCAACCTACCGATATTATTCTTAATGTTTCAGACACGGCTGGTTGCCGAGCTTCAGATACTATTCATTTTGAGCCTGCTCCAATTTTAAACTATACCAAAAACACTACCAATGTTACTTGCAACGGAGTAAACAACGGCAGAATACGCTATGTGCTGAATAACTTTGCTGCTCCATATACTTACCTTTGGAACAACGGCAACACATCGAACCCACGCAACAATCTTGCAGCCGGAAATTATCGCGTAACTATTACTGATAGGTTTGGTTGCACTGTGGCTGATACCACAACTATTACACAACCACCTGCGCTTAGTGTTTCTTCAACAATAAATCATGTAGCATGTTCAATTGACAATACCGGAGCTATTCAACTGAATGTTTCGGGCGGAGCAAGTCCATATTCATTCGCATGGAACAATAGCGCAACTACTTCATCTATTTCAGGCATCAATGGTGGCAATTACGCGGTAACAATAAGCGATCAAAATTCTTGTTCATTGATTAGAAATTTTGTGGTAAACCAATCGGATTCGATTGTTACAACTATTGCTACAACATCGGTGAGCTGCTTTGGCGCAAGCACCGGATCGGCAACACTTACTGTAAGTGGAGGTACCGCGCCATATCAATATTTATGGAGCAATGACAGCACCACACAATCAATACAAAATCTTACTTCCGGAAATTACACAGTTACCATCAGCGATGCAACAGGCTGTACCAAAACTGTTACTGCTACAATTGCAACAGTTGCACAATTAAATACCGCTATCAACAAAGTAGATGCTGCTTGTTTTGGTGCTACCGGAAATGCTAAAGTTACTGTTGCAGGGGGAACTGCGCCTTTCGCTTTCGCTTGGAGCAATGGTGCTGCTGCCGATTCTATTGCTAATGTTAGTGCAGGTAGTTTTGCTGTTACCGTTACCGACCTGAATGGTTGCTCTGTTATTGCAAATACTACTATTCTACAACCCGATAGTGTATCGCTAAGCGGTATTGCTACTACTAACGTGTTGTGCTTTGGAAATAACTCTGCAAGTATCTCTATTGCAAGCGTGGCGGGCGGTACTGCGCCTTACGCTTTTGCTTGGAGCAATGGTGCTGCTTCGCAAAATATATCTGCGATTGCTGCCGGTACTTTCTCGGTTACCGTGTCGGATGCAAGAGCTTGTACTGCTTCAAGAAGTTTTGTGATTACGCAACCTAATGCTGCTTTGAATGTTAGCGGTGTTGTTGCGAATCTTTCTTGCTTCAATCAAAATAATGGCAGCATTGATTTATCTGCCACAGGAGGAACTGCTCCTTATGCTTACATCTGGAGCAATGCAGCTACTACCCAAAGCCTTAACAACATTGCAGCAGGAAACTACACTGTTACCGTGCGCGATGCTAATAATTGTTCTGTGGTGCGAAGTTTTGTGGTGGCACAACCTCAGTTACTTACTGCCGCTATCAACAAAGTAGATGCTGCTTGTTTTGGTGCTACCGGAAATGCTAAAGT
>CAZYXR010000008.1:20855-31666 GCA_964650845.1 uncultured Chitinophagaceae bacterium | reverse complement strand
GCAGCAGGAAACTACACTGTTACCGTGCGCGATGCTAATAATTGTTCTGTGGTGCAAAGTTTTGTGGTGGCACAACCAGATTCATTTGCTGTACAAACAGCAATTTCAAATGTACGCTGCTTCAGCGAAGCAAACGGAAGAATACAATTGACAGTAAGCGGATCTAATCCACCATATTTCTACGAGTGGAGCAATCAAGCAAATACTGCACAAACTCAAAATTTAACTGCCGGAAATTATACTGTAACCATTTCTGACGACAGCAATTGCACAACTATCAAAACATACAACATTACTCAACCAAGTGCTGCACTTGCAGCAACAGCAAATGTTGTAAATACAACTTGCAATAATGTAAACGATGGAAGCATTCAACTAACCGTAAATGGCGGAACTACTCCATACTACTACTCGTGGAATACAGGAGCAACTACAAATAGCATTCAACAGCTTTCGGCAGGCTCATACCAAGCAACAGTTACCGATGCAAACGGATGTTTGACAACAAGCAACTCTACAGTTACACAACCCGATTCTCTAAAACTTCAGGCGCAAATCAACCATGTAAATTGTGCAGGCGCAAACTCGGGCAGCATTGATTTACAACCAATAGGTGGCACCGCACCATACATTTACAATTGGAGCAATGGTAAAGTATCGCAAGATATTCAACAACTTGCACCAGGTAGTTACAATGTGCAAGTTGCCGATAGCAGAGGTTGCTACGCAACAGGCAGTTACTCGATAACCCAACCGCAACAATTAGCTATTGCGGGCACTCCGGCAGTAACAAATGTTGGTTGCTTTAATGCAACTACCGGCAGCATAGGTTTACAAATTCAAGGAGGAACTGCCCCTTACAGTTTTGCTTGGAATAACGGACAAACAACCGCACACATAAACAACTTGAGCGCAGCAAATTACAGCGTAACAATTACAGATGCCGCACAATGTTCATTAGTAATCAATCAGGCAATTACAGAGCCTACCAATATCATAGTGAATATGTTTAAGACCGATGAAACATGTTTTAAATCAATTGACGGCAATGCTCATGCAAGTGTTAGCGGAGGCACACCGCCATACACATATCTGTGGAGCAATGGCGGTAACGGTCGCACAATAGGCAACATTACCAAAGGCAATTACACCTTAACAGTAACAGATGCAAATTCATGTATTGTGCAATCGCAAGCAATGATTTTATCGCCCGATTCGTTGAACGCAACAGCAAGTATTAAAGCTATTAGTTGCAGCGGCAAAACAGATGGCGCAATTACATTATCGGTACAAGGAGGAACCAGCCCATATCAATATCAATGGAGCAATGGAACAAACAATGCAAACATCAACAATCTACCTATTGGAATTTATTCCGCCATTGTTTCTGATGCAAATGGGTGTAGCACTGCTGGAAGTTATGCTGTAAAACAACCCGACCCAATACAACTGGCATTAAACAAAAATGATATTACTTGTAACAATCAAAACAATGGCGTTATCAACTTGAATGTAAACGGTGGAATTCCGCCCTACACATACATGTGGACCAACAATGAAACCACTACAACAATTTCTAATCTTGCGGTGGGCAATTATGCAGTAACCGTAAAAGATGCCAACCAATGCAGCAAATCCGACTCAACAAATATTGCAGAACCATCGCCAATTACTGTTGCAGCAATCGTTACTGACGCAAATTGCTTTGGCGAAGCGAGTGGAAATATTTTTACAAATTCCAGCGGAGGTGTATCGCCATACAATTTTGTTTGGAACACCGGAAGCACACAAAAAGATTTGCAACAGATTGCAGCAGGCTTGTACAAACTTACCGTAACCGACAACAATGGTTGCACAAGAATTGCCCAAGCAACTATTGCTCAGCCGCAACCAATACAAATTCAGTTTGCTGTACAACACAACAAATGTTTTGGTGGCAACGAAGGCGAAGTACAAGCAATTGTTACCGGAGGCAACCTGCCTTACAATTACAAATGGAGTAATGGTGGAAATATGCCATCCATAAAAACAGTTATATCGGGCGACTATGACTTAGATATTAAAGATTTAAAAGGCTGTAAAGCTCATGCAACAGCAACAGTGAATCAACCCAGCGAATTGATGGCAACAATTGCAACAAAAGGAGTAAGCTGCACCAGCCAGAACAGCGGTAGCGCAACAGTTGTAGCCAATGGTGGCACTGCACCATACCAATATATTTGGATGAATGGCAACAACAGTAGTGCAATTACAAATCTACCGGCACACACAGTTGTAAGTGTTGATGTAAAAGATGCCAATGGATGCGTGATAAACAAAATTGATACCATTCGTGAAATTCCTGCAATGGATATTGATGCTATAATCCGAAACATTTCTTGTAAAAAGAATGATATTGGCAGCATTTCTGTAACCATTGAAAATGGCGTTGCTCCATATCAGTACTTGTGGAGCAATGGTCAAAAAACCAGTTCAATTGTAGCAAGTACAGCAGGCAACTTTAGCATAACAGTTACCGACCGAAACGGATGTACCATTACCGAAAATTATGCGGTAGTTGCCGACTCTGGTTTTTCAATAAATACCATCCCGGCACAAACCATCAAACTTGGCGAAATAGTTGAGTTATCTACCAACACCACATCAAGCGACATACGCAGTTGGATGTGGACACCAGCAAATTTTGATGCAGGCTTAGATTGCAGCAACTGCCAAAGCCCAAATGCACAACCTAAAAAAACAACGTCATACTTGGTGAGAGCTATTGACACAAAAGGGTGTGAAGCTATTGACACAGTTACTATTTCGGTAATTGTTGATCACACCATATTTACTCCAAACATGTTTTCTCCAAATGGCGATGGTGTAAATGATGTTTTTGAAATTTACGGAAACCACGATGCTTTGAAAGAATACGATATCAAAATTTTCAATCGCTGGGGCGAAAAAATCTATCAATCTTCCGACCCGCACTTCCAGTGGGATGGCACCTACAAAGGTGTGCCGCAAGACCCGGGGGTGTTTGTGTACTTCATGAAAGTAATTTTCCTTGATGGATTTAAACCCGATGATGATGGAAAAGGAAGTATTACTTTGGTGCGATAGATTAACATTATATTTTTTCCTATAATGTGATATTTGAATTTCTTAGCGGCACAATTTTTCTAAATGCCTTTAAAACTTGTTGCTACCACTGCCATTATTTTCATTTCACTTTATTGTTCTGCACAAACTAAATATACCATCAGTGGCACGGTAAAAGATGCCAAAACGGGCGAAGAATTAATTGGCGCAACTGTGCGCCTAAAAGATTCATTGGCAATTGGCACAATGACCAATGCTTACGGTTTTTTTTCGCTTACGATACCGGCAGGGAAGAAAAAACTGAGTGCAGCATACATAGGCTACAACGAGTATGAAACAGAGATTAGCAGCCCTGTTAATCAAACCATAAATTTTTCGTTGCAGCCTGCCTCGCGCGAATTGCAAGAAGTAGAAATAAAAGCGCGAAAAAGCGATGATAATATTCGCAACTCAGAAGTAAGTGCCGTAAAGTTAGACATCAAACAATTAGAAAAAATTCCGGTGCTTTTTGGCGAAAAAGACCTACTGAAAACAATACAACTTTTGCCCGGTGTGCAGCCCGCAGCAGAAGGCAACAGCGGCTTTTATGTTCGGGGTGGCAGCAACGACCAAAACCTGATTTTGCTGGATGAGGCAACTGTTTACAACGCTTCGCATCTGTTGGGCTTTTTCTCTACTTTCAATAACGATGCCATAAAAGATGCAACACTTTACAAGGGTAATATGCCGGCCGAATATGGCGGCAGACTTTCGAGTGTATTGGATGTAAAAATGAAAGAAGGCAACAATCAAAACTACGTTATCAGCGGTGGTATTGGCTTAATAGCTTCGCGCTTAAATATAGAAGGACCGATAGTTAAAGATAAAGGCTCTTTTATGGTAACTGGCAGGCGCACCTATGCCGATTTATTTTTAAAACTTTCGAACAACAAAGAGTTACGAAAAAGCATTTTGTATTTCTACGATTTGAATGCAAAAGCCAATTACAAAATTGGTAAACGCGACAGAATTTTCATTTCAGGATATTTTGGGCAAGATAATTTTGGCTTTCGCGATAGATTCAGTATAAACTATGGAAACGCAACCGCAACCTTTAGATGGAATCACATTTTTAGTGATAAACTTTTCTCCAACACCTCGTTTATCTACAACGATTTCAACTATACAGTAGGCGTGCAAATAGCAAACATTGATATAAAATCTGTAGTGCGCGACTTTAGCTTAAAAGAAGACCTCGACTATTTTTTAAACAACAACAACAAGTTGAAATTCGGCTTCCAATCTACATTTCACACTATTGTGCCCGGGCAAACAACATCAAAAGACACTGCGCAATTGAATAGTATTTTTTTGACAAAAAGCTACGGCTGGGAAAATGCACTTTATGCTCAGCACGAAGTAACCTTGTGGCAAAAACTGAATATAAATTATGGCGTGCGACTTTCTATTTTTTCGCAAACCGGCCCCTCCAACTACTATAAATTTCCAAACGAAGAGCAAGTAGATACTTTTAAATTGAAGCTGGGGCAGTTTGGCAAAACCTATGTAAACCCAGAGCCTCGCGTTTCATTGAGCTACAATTTTTATCCGCGCATGAGCTTTAAAGCAGCATACTCAAGAAACGTTCAGAACATCCATTTGCTCTCCAACTCCACCACTTCGCTGCCTACCGATAGATGGACAATTACTTCCAACAATGTAAAGCCTGAAATTGCCGACCAAATAAGCGGAGGATACTTTGTAAACTTTTACAAAGACATGTTTGAACTATCGGTAGAAGGATACTACAAGTGGTTGTACAACCAAATTGATTACAAAAACGGAGCCATACTACGCGCCAACGAAACAGTTGAAAACCAACTGTTGTACGGTATTGGCAGAGCATACGGAGCAGAATTCTTTTTTAAAAAACGCACAGGAAAATTCACCGGCTGGGTAAGCTACACACTTTCGCGCAGCGAAAGAAAATTCACCGAAATCAACAACAACAATTGGTTTCCGGCAAGGGTTGATAGAACGCACGATGTGTCGGTAGTGCTGATGTATGATATCACTCCGCGCATTAATGTTTCTGCCACATGGATTTACTACACAGGTATGGCTGTTACCTACCCAACCGGAAAATACATATTGGATGGGCAGCTTGTGCCGTTATACGGCAATCGAAATCAAGATAGATTTCCGGCTTATCATCGCTTGGATATTGGCGCAACCTTTGTGCTTAAAAAACGCAAAAACTGGGAACATGACCTGAACGTAAGCATTTACAACACCTACGCAAAAAAGAATGCTTACACAATTGATGTAAGAGTAAACGACCAAGGTTTTTTGTTTACCGAAAAAACATACTTATTCCGCATTGTACCATCCATCACCTACAACTTCAAGTTTACTGCAATAAAAAAAGAGAAGAAAACAGATGTGCCACTTAAATAAAATATTGTTTTTGCTACTGGCTGCCGCTATGCAATGGATTACCATTTCGTGTACCGAAAAAATAGATCTTAAACTTAAAGATGCATCGCCTAAAATAGTAATTGAGGGAAGAGTAACAGATGCTCCAGGGCCTTACTATGTGGCAGTTTCAGAAAGCTCCACTTTTGCACAGCCCATTCTTTTTAATGGCATTGATAGCGCCATAGTTATCATCAGCGATAATGCCGGAAATATTGATACGCTTACAAAAGTTTACTCGGGAATTTTTATCACTAATACATTGCAAGGAGTTGTTGGCAGAACATATCTTTTAACCGTAATTGCCGATGGCGCAACTTACAACGCCACCTCTACCATGCAAGCACCCGTAGCTATTGATAGCATTGGGTTTGAAACCAGTGTTGGCTTCAGCGGTCGCGAATCATTACGCGCCCATTGCTTCTTTCGCGACCCGGCAGGTATGAGAAATTTTTACAAAATAGAATCAGCCATAAACAGTAAAAAACACCTATCAAACGAAGCAAGTTCCGACAGGCTTTGGGATGGAAAATTGCGCTCTATGAATGTACCAAACGACACGCTTATTCCGGGCGACACACTCGATGTAAACTTATTGATGCTGGATGAAAATGTGTTCAATTATTTTGATGCCTTAGAAGATATCAGTAGCGGTTTTAATCAACCGGCAGCACCCGCCAACCCGCCATCCAATATTGTGCCGCAAACACTTGGTTACTTTAGCGCACATTCTATAAGCAAACAAACTGTAATTATTCCTTGATTACTTTTTCTTAAAATCTAAGCTCAAAGAATTTACGCAATAGCGCATTCCGGTTGAGGTTGGGCCATCGTCAAACAAATGCCCCAAGTGCCCTCCGCATTTTGCGCAAACAATTTCTGTGCGCACCATGCCGTGGGTTGTATCAAGATTAGTTTTTATTTTACCTCCAGCAATTTCTTTATCAAAACTTGGCCACCCGCAATGGCTGTCAAACTTCATTTCATCGGTAAAAAGTTCGTTGCCACAGCCACCACACACATAGATTCCTTTTTCGGCATGTTTATAAAATTTACCCGTTCCAGGGCGCTCAGTGCCTTTTTCGCGCAGCACATAAAATTGTTCGGCACTTAATAATTTTCTCCAGTCGTTTTCGGTCATTGCTTGCGCGTCTTTTTCTTCCATTTTGTTCTCCTTTTTTGGCTGCATTGTTTGCTGCGAATGCGAACTGCATGCTGCAACACACATTGCTACTACAATAATAAAAATTGAATGTTGCTTCATGTTACAAATAACGGTTGCACACAAAATTTGCGCAACCGGTTAGCTGTCAATTCTCAATCATTAACAATATACTTTTCGAATATCAACTCAGTGCTTCTGCAATTTGCAAAAGCATTGCAGCATTTACTTCATGCTTTCCTTCAAACTCAAGTACTTCAATCTTGTTGTTGGCAAACACCTGTTTAAAAGCAGCGGGCGAAAATGATGGCAACAGCGGATCTTGCTTGCCATAAACAAAAAACACTTTTGATGCACCAAACGCGCTTGGCAAAGGCTCGGTACGAAGTTCAATAGCCATTTCGCCTGCATACATCACTAACGCATCTACTTTAAAATTGGCATTTACAAACCATCTTGTAACCGTTGCTACACCTTGCGAAAATCCAAGCAATACAATTTTGCAATCGCTGCGCGTTGCAAGGTTAAGATGCAAAGCAAGTTGATTAAGATAGGCAATATTATCTGCTATATCATGCCCGCGCGCTTCTTTGGTCATCCATGTTGCGCCTACATTGCCACTAAAACCTTTTACATAAAACCTGTGGAGTGCCTCGGGTGCAATAACACATATATGCTCTGATGTAAGCTGTGTAAACTGTGCAGCAAAATCAATAGCGGATTGCGCATAACCGTGCAGCACAATCCATAGCTGTTTTGTATTAGCATTCAATTCGCCAACGGTAACATAACGCGCTGTTTTGCTTACCTGTATTTCACTTACTTGCATTGTAGCTATTTTAATTTTATGCTAAGTAGCCATGCTCTTAAACCCAGTGCCGCAATAACTGGCAACACCGCCACATGATATGGTTGTGGCAAAATACCTTTAAGCAGCAACAGTACAACCATCAATACTGCTGTAAACAAAAACCACTTTGCCAAATACTTACGCAACGATTTAAACATCAGCAAAAAAACAACCGGTAAATGCAAGGGTATTGCCCACAGCATATTTAAGTTTTTAGGCACCGAGTAATGTTCGGTAAACAACCACATACACAAAAAGAAACATCCTAAAACCCCAGCAATGCCAAACAACATGCCATCGAAAAACAAAAACTGCTTTTTGAATTTCCATTCAGCAATCGACAGAATTACAAACATCAACAACAGCAAAAGCATTGAGTTGAGTGGTGTAAAAAAATCGTTCTCGGCTACTGGCAGCGGGTAATCAAGCAATACATTTGTTGCATTCACAAAGCGTTCATCTCCATTGGGCGTTTGTAGGCTGGCTGTTTGAAAAACCTTTTGAAGATAATCGGGCAAAAATGCTTGAACGCGAGGAGTAGCCTTTACTTCGCACGGCATACCTAAAATAAGATAGAAGCCAAACTGAACCCATGGGCTTTTCGCAACATACAAATCGAGCATTTGCTTCAACGTGTAATTTGTATCAAACGATTCGTAGTGAAATACTAATTTTTTGCCCAATTCTTTCTCAAACACATCGCGTATGCGTGTAGCGCAATTGTCGAAAAAAAACTCGTACCGATAATCTCTGTTTTCGGGCTTTGCATTGTTATACAAATAGGAAAAAATGTGTTGCTTTTCTTCGGTGGTAAGGTTCAGTAGATCTTCGGTTACAGCCCGCTCTTCATACACATACATGCTTTTGAAATTCTGAAACAACTCTACATCAATCATGTATAGCAAACGCCCTTTTACAAAATTCACATAGAAGTTTGGCTGATTAAAATCGAAAGTGCCATAGTTAAAAACAACATCCATGTTTGTTTTAAAATCGGTAACACGAATGCCGCTATGACCAAATGCCGAATACAGTTCATCGCCCGGAGCAACTGTAAGCAGCGAAATGCGCGCAGAATCGGACAACGTGATAGCGTGGGAAAAAGAAAGGATAGAAAAAAAGAAAACAAAAAAACCTGTTCTAATCATTTGCAATTGTTTAGGCAGTTTTTGACGATAAAAACACGCTTTAGTCTTTCTATAATAGATTAAATATCTAATTCAAAATTGGGTTTTCGGGATAGCCCGCCATCACCTCATATACACCTCCCATTTCTTTCAGCACATCGCGCCAAATGCTTTCTCTAAAATCAAAAACATAATCTGCTTTTACATCAGAAATAATCCACGAATTTTCTTCTAACTCTTTTTGCAATTGATCATCGGCACCCCAACCAGAATAACCTATGTAAAACGCAATATCATCGGTACTAATGGAGTTATTTTCTATCAATAATTTTATCTGTTCAAAATTTCCACCCCAAAACAAACCATCTGCCAGCTCTACGCTGCCTTCAATTTTATTACCCAATCTGTGCAAAAACTGCATAGTATCGGTACCTACCGGTCCGCCCAAAAAAATCTTTCCGTTAAAATCGGGAAAACCCGGCAAAATTTCACTCAACCGCAGCTTTACCGGCTTATTGATAATCAAACCCATGCTACCGTTTTGCTTATCGTGTTCGCACACCACCACTACCGTGCGGCTGAAGTTTTCATCCAACATAAAAGGCTCCGAAAGCAACAAGGTGCCGGCTTTTACTTGCTTATCTTTCTCCAATTCAAAACTCCAAACATTATTTGTCATCAGCTATAAACCTATACCGAAACAAAGAATGAATAATAATTTTATTTCAACAAGACCAATTATTGTGGATAAGAAATTCATTTTATCAATTACAGAAAAATTGCAGTTTTACCGAATGAATAAATGCCTTTTAAACATAGTTTGTTTTGTTGCTATTCTCCTTTCTTGTAGCACTTCGATTGCACAAAATGGTTACGTAAAGTTTGTAAAACCCAATGATACTGTACCCGAATGGATACCCAATGCCCGCTACTATGTAGAAACATACAACCCTACAAACGATACTTTTCGTTGTGTAGTAGCAGTGGTGATCGACTCTACCACCGCCACTCCGGTACTCGACTTGAATGCCGGAAATAGAAACGTAATGGTGCCACCGGGTGCCACACACATTGATTCTTTTCCGCTCGAAATTATTGACGATTTGCTCTACGACCCATTTGAGCGAATTGCCTTTAAAATAGTGAATCTTTCAAACCCTTCATTTCTTACTGCCGACTCGTTTGCAAGTGTTTACATTTTAGACAATGACCCTTTTTCTATATCATTCATCGGGGCTGGTAAAAGCATTGTAGAACAAGACACAACTTTCTTGCTGCGCATAGCTTTAAATGGTTTGGTATCTGGTTCTACCTCCGTAAAAGTAGCGTTGGATTTAAGCAATACCACAAAAGGAAAAGACTTTGATTTTAAAGACACAATCATCACTATAAACGCTTTTAGTTTCGATACTTTTTATGTTCCGGTAGTAATTTTTGACGATACCATTCAAGAAGCAAACGAGCAAGTAAACTTCACCCTTTCAGATGCTACAAATGGCGCAATCATTGATATTGCAGCTTTCACCTTAACCGTAGTGGACAACGATTTACAACCATCGCGCATTCAAGAAACTATATTTAGTAATTTAAAAACCTACCCAAATCCTGCTGTTGATTTTATTACAATTGACGAATTAAATGAAATTGCAGATTGGCAAGTAATGAACCCTATTGGCGAAGTTTTGCTTCGCGAAAAAACATCCAATTATCCTGCTTCAATTCAATTGAACAGTTTACCTAATGGAATGTATTTCTTAACTGGCAACAGCGGTAAAGAGTTTATAAAACGAACTTTTGTTAAGCAGTAATACACGAAGCTACCGTCTAATATTTGGGTTTAAATTTATGCTTCATTGCGCGTGTGGTTTGCATAGCGAAGCAACCTCGAAAAGTCTAAACAGTTTCAATATTAAAGTTCTTCAATTTTCATTTCTGCTGTATAAACAATCATCTGTTGTTCTACAATAAAACCAAGCTGTGTAAATGCTTCGGCATATTCATTCACCTGTTCTTTGTGCGCAGTTTCGGGCTTTCCCGTTTTATATTCAATAATTACTATTGAATTATTCTCTGGATTTAGCATCACGCGATCGGGATACTTTATTTTGCCTTTAAGCAGCAAAGGTTTTTCTGC